>JADLBG010000803.1 GCA_020847895.1 Bryobacterales bacterium | reverse complement strand
GCCCTCCTCCCCGCCCTCCCCGCCGCGTGGAGCGATGGCGAGGTCAAGGGGCTACGTGTGCGCGGCGGCATGGAAGTCAACATGCGCTGGTCCGGCGGCCGCCTGCGGGAAGTGGTCCTCCATCCCAAGACCGATTTCACCTTCCGCCTGCGCGCCCCCAAAGGGCAGAGTTTCCTCGATGGCCGCACACCCGTCTATACCCTCCACGCCAAGCCCGGTTCGGAATGGAAGTTGATGCTCCAATAACGGTTCGTCACGCCACAACGCGGAGGCCGAGGTGCTTCGCATACACATCGAAGTCCCGGTCATTGTGCAGCAGCCGGTACCCTCTCTCGATACAACAGGTCGCAATCATGCAATCGATGGTTTTTCGCACAGTGACACCGAGGCTCCGCAGTGCGCGGTAATTCCGCGCTGCCTGAATCGCCATTTCCGGCCCGCCAAGCTCCACCACAATCAACCGGCTCAACATACGCATTGCCGCCTCGAAGTCGCGGTCATCCGTAAACCCCTGCAGCACTTCCAGAAGAATCAAATCACCCACCGCCAGCAGTTCGCTCTCGAGCAGGTGATCGAGCAATTCCGTCCGCCTGGTAACGCTGCCCCTGAAGTAGTCAATCCAGACACTTGAATCGACAAGAATCAACGGTCGCGCCTCATCGCTTCCAGATCACCCTGCCAGTCGAGTTTGCCCCGCAATCGCCGGATCCGTGCCTGTTCCTTGAGGCGAACCAGGGTTCGCAGCCCCAGTTCAACCGCTTCTCGCTTCGTCTTCAGGCCCGTAGCTCGAAGAGCCTCCCGCATCAAGTCGTCGTCGATCACAATATTCGTTCGCATGTGTATAACTCCTGGCTGCTATACACATGCTAACAAAGCAGGCGCATCCCGGTCCGGCAGCCTCTCACAAGAACTTCACCTCATACGCCCGCCCCGCCCTCAACTTGACCGGCCCTTCCACGCGCAGCCGTTGCCCCTTTGGAGCCCGCACCCTGTATGCGCCATCCCGCCGTGCCTTCAAAACCACCTTCACCGCGCGATGATTCTTCCATGTGAGGTCCACCTCCACACCCCCGCGCGCCACCAACCCCTTCACCTCTCCATCGGCCCAAGCCTCCGGCAGCGCGGGCAGAAGCGCGATCTCCCCTTCCTGGCTCTGCGCCAGCATCTCCGCAATGCCCGCGGCCCCTCCGAAGTTTCCGTCAATCTGGAACACAAAACTGCGCCCGGCCGGGTGGGTATCGAACAGGTTCACGCCCGTACTCTGCCTCATCAGCCGGATCAGCCCCTCCCACGCCTTGTTCCCGTCTTCGAGACGCGCATAGAAACACACGATCCACGCCGCGCTCCAACCCGTCTGTCCTCCCCCTGCCGCCAGCCGTCTCTCGAGCGAAGCCCGCGCCGCGCGCGCCATCTCCGGAGTTCGCCGCAATCCGAACTCATAGCCCGGATACAGCGCATAAAGATGAGACATGTGACGGTGCCCGGGTTCCCGCTCGTCGAAATCCCGGTACCACTCCAGAAGTTCCCCGTGCCTGCCCGTCCGGTATGGCGGCAGCCGTTTCCGCGCCGCTTCCAACTGCCCCAGAAACCCCTCGTCCACACCCAGAACCGTTGCTGCTTCCGCGCAGTTTGCGAACAACTCCCGAATCAGCGCGATGTCCATCGTACAGCCCGCGCTCACCATTGCCGGCTTGGCATCCGCCGTCAGGAATACGTTCTCCGGCGAAACTGAAGGACAGGTGGTGAGATGCCCCCGTTTGTCCTCCACCAGCCACCCCAGGCAGAATTCCGCCGCTCCCTTCATCAATGGCCAGGCGCGCTCCCGCAGCCATTCCTTATCCCCCTGAAACCGGTAGTGCTCCCAAAGGTGCTGGCACAACCACGGCCCGCTCATCGGCCAGTTCGCCCAGTTCGGCGCGCCGGTTCCTTCTCCAACCGGCCCGCTTTGCCGCCACAGGTCCACGTTGTGGTGCGAAACCCATCCTTTCAACCCGTAGTTCACTTCCGCCGTCTTCGCTCCGTTGCGGCTTACTTCTTCCACCATTTGAAAAAGCGGCTCGGCGCATTCGGACAGGTTGCATACCTCCGCCGGCCAGTAGTTCATCTGGGTATTGATATTCACCGTATAGTTCGAACTCCAGGGCGGCCGCGCCTCTTCATTCCAGATGCCCTGTAAATTCGCCGGCTGCGTCCCGGGACGCGAACTCGTTATCAGCAGATAGCGCCCATACTGAAAATACAGCGCCGTCAACGACGCGTCCGGCGCGGAGGCAAACGCCCTCAACCGCTCATCGGTCGGCAGCGTCGAAGGGGCGCCCAACCGCAGGCTCATGCGCCGGAACAGCTTTTGGTGATCCGCTACGTGGTCCGCGCGCAGTTTCGTATATCCCTTTGCGGCCGCCCGCTCCAGTGTGCCCCGGCAGCGCGCCGCCAGTTCCCCCGCCGGCGTGTCCGGCTCCCGGTCAAAGCCTCGGAATCCCGTCGCCGCCGCCAACAAAAGCGTTACGGACCTTGCCCCCTCCACTCGCAGAGCCTGACCTTCCTGCGAAACCTTCCCGCCTTCGGCTATCACCCGTAACCACGCCGCAAACCGCATCCCTTTTCCGTCCGCCTCGTCATACACCACCGGATGGTTCGAGGTCTTGTAGTTCGGGTCGACATGGGCCGGAGCTTTGCCCGCAAGCCGCAAGTCTTTCCCATCCACCTCCACGGTGGAGTGCAGCCGGCTCTCCATCGAGATGCGAATAGCCAACCCTTGCGCCTCAATCCGCGCCGCCAGCACCTGATCCACCGCCGAAAGGAACACCTCCCGCGAGTGGCCCTGCCAGTCGACCGACGCCACCGCTGTATCCAGATTCAGTGCCCGGCGATATCCTTCCCCTGCGTCCTGCTCCCCAAAATCGAGCCAGACGTCACACAAAGGCAGGTAGCTCTGGTTGTACGGACCCTGCATCTTGCGGCACACCGCGTCGGCGCCGGGATAGTCGTCTTGCTCGAGCACCAGGCGCCGCACATCCTCCAGATGATTCTTCGCGTCCGCATTGTTCCAATCCGCGGGGTGGCCCGACCATAAGGTGTCTTCGTTGATTTGCAGCCGCTCCCTGCTCACTCCGCCAAATACCATGGCGCCCAGGCGCCCGTTCCCCAATGGGAGCGCCTCCCGCCATTGCGCGGCGGACTGCCGGTACCAAAGCTCGAGCGGTTCTTTCTCTGGCCCGGCGCCCTTTACGGCTCCCGCTGCGGCGGCGGCAAGAAACTCACGGCGTGTCGGCATTTGAGGCTCACTTTTCCTTCAAAAATTGCACAATCTGGTCCGCATACGTTTCAAACAGCTCCCGTGACGCGTGTGTGGCGCCGGGGCGGGTCAACGGCTTGATCGGAATCAGCGACCGCAGCGGCTCGATGTTCTCCCCTGGCGGCGCCTTGGCGTCGCTCTCTTCATACACCGCCATCCACCGGGTCCCGCTCAACGCGTCCACCCCGCCCGTCCGCGCCCGCCGCAGCGGATCGAATCTCGCCGTCGCCCTCACAAACGCCGGGTCCTTCGGATCCCCCGGGCAGCCATGAGACGGCTTGAAGGCGAACGCGCGCGCCAACCCCGCCACCCGGTCCACTCCGGCCGGACATGTATACATCGATTCCAGCGAAATCACCGGAGCCATCAGCACCGCTGAATGAAACACCACCTTCCGGTCCAATGCCAGGTTCAGCAGCGTCACATTTCCCGCTGACACCGCGATCGCATGAATCCGCCGCGGCTGGTATTTCTCCCGCACGTAGCGAATCAAACTCGACACCGCCGCCTGCGTCCCCGCGTTTCCCCACATCCCGTTGCCGGGAATGGCCGTATGGTTCGATTGCGCCAGAAGAAATCCCGCCGTCCGCAGGCGCGCCATCAGCAGACTGCTCCCCGCATCTCTTTCCCACGAGGAACTCTTCTCGTCCACAGTCTGCCCGTTGCCGTGGATCAGGATCACCGCGTCGGCATGAGGCGTCAACGAATCAAACGAGAGGAAACACCACTCACCCCCAACTCGTAAATGGCTCGTTCCGGCAAGGGCCGGGAGCGTAAGAAATCCCAGTAATAGCAGGCGCATATTGGAGATCCAAAGATCATCTTACATTTCTGCTAGGATGCCTACACTGCCATGAATGCTCTCACGCGCAGAAGCTTTTTCGGCGCGGGCGCGGCTTCCGCGCTCGGCGGGCAAACGAATCGTCCGCCCAACCTGATCCTCATCCTCGCCGACGATCTGGGCTACGGAGACCTTGGCTGCTATGGGAGCGCCTACAACCGCAGCCCCTACATTGACAAACTCGCTTCCGGCGGCGTCCGTTTCACCGACTTTCACTCGAGCGGCGCCGTGTGCAGCCCAACCCGTGCCGGTCTCATGACCGGACGCTACCAGCAGCGCTGCGGCATTTCCGAAGTCCTCACCGCCGCCTCCCACCGCGACAAGGGCCTCGATCCATCAGAGATCACACTCCCCCGTCTCCTCAAGGACGCCGGCTATCACACCGGAATCTTTGGAAAATGGCACCTCGGCTACCAGACGCGTTTCAATCCGCTGCGCCATGGGTTCGATGAGTTCCGCGGCTACGTGAGCGGCAACGTCGATTACTTCTCCCATATCGACCAGACCGGACGCCGCGACTGGTGGATCGGAGACAGACTCCAGGACGAAAAAGGCTACACCACGGAGTTGGTAACCCGCCACGCCGTCGATTTCATCCGCCATCACAGCGGGCATCCTTTCTTTCTCTACCTGCCCCATGAAGCCGTTCACTACCCCTATCAGGGTCCTCGCGACCAACCGCGGCGTATTCCCGGCCGCAAGCCGCCCCCAACGGCTCATGAAGACGCCGGACCCGTTTTCCGCGAAATGCTGGCTGCCATGGACGAAGGTGTAGGGCGGGTCCTCGAGCAGGTTCGTTTGTCGGGTATCGAAAACGATACCCTCATCTTCTTCTGTTCCGATAACGGGGCGCCCCCTGCCGGCTCCAACGGTCCCCTCCGCGGATGCAAGGGCTCGGTATGGGAGGGCGGCCATCGCGTGCCGGCTATCGGTTACTGGCCCGGCCACATCCTCGCGGGGAAGGAATCCTTCCAAACCTCCAGTTCCCTTGACCTCATGCCCACACTCCTCGAAGCCGCCGCTGTGCCGCTCCCGCAGCGTAGATTGGATGGAGTGAGTCTGCTTGGCCATATGCGTTCCGGAACATCCGTGGGAGACCCCACCCTTTTTTGGGGCCACGCCGCCCAGCGGGCCATGAGGCAGGGCCGTTGGAAGCTCACCCTCATGCCCGATCAGGATCCGTTTCTCGCCGGCCTGGATCTTGATCTCTCTGAAAGAACCAATCTTGCCTCCAGGTTCCCGCAGCGCGTCGAACTCATGTCGCAGGCGATCAAGACCTGGGAGGCCGATGTGTATGTCCGGCCCAATTAACCGCCGCGGCCTGCTCCTGGCGCTGCCCTTCCTCGCACAACCCGCCCGCGCGCAACAGCGGGCCCGGGAACTCGGCATCAAACCCGGCGTGCTGCCGCCCGGAAAATGGAACGCCATCACTGACGTGGCCGGAGTTCGTGTCGGTCATGTCACCCTCATCGAAGGCGACTCCATCCGCACCGGCGTCACCGCCATCCTTCCGCATCCGGGAAATATCTTTCAGGAAAAAGTCCCGGCGGCGGTGTTCGTCGCCAATGCCTTCGGCAAACTCGCCGGCAGCACCCAGATAGAGGAACTGGGCAATCTCGAAACGCCCGTCATTCTCACCAACACCCTGAGCGTCGCGGAAGGCATTGCCGGAGCGGTCGAATATACGCTCAGCCAGCCAGGCAATGAAAAAGTCCTCTCCGTCAATGCCGTTGCCGGCGAAACCAACGATGGCTTTCTGAACGACATCCGCCGCCGCTTTGTCACCAAGGAGCACGTCATTGCGGCCATCCGCCAGGCCCATGACGGTCCCGTCGAGGAAGGCGCCGCCGGCGCCGGAACGGGCACTATCTGCTTCGGCTTCAAGGGCGGCATTGGCACATCTTCCCGCATCCTTCCTCAATCGTTGGGCGGCTACACCATCGGCGTCCTCGCGCAAACCAATTTCGGCGGCATCCTCCAGATCGCGGGCGCGCCGGTCGGCCGTGAATTAGGACGCTACTATCTGAAAGAACAGTTGCAGCAGGCCCCCGGAGGTTCCTGCATGGTCGTCGTCGCCACCGACGCTCCGCTCGATGCCCGCAACCTCCGCCGCCTCGCTTCCCGCGCGGTCCTGGGGCTCGGCCAATCCGGTTCCTCCACCAGCAACGGAAGCGGCGAGTACGTGATCGCCTTCTCCACCGCTCAGCGCATCCCCATGCAAGGCAACCTTACTTCTTCATTTACCGTCCTATCCAACGACGCCATGTCGCCTTTGTTTCAAGCCGTAAAGGAAGCAACCGAAGAAGCTGTATACAATTCTTTGTTCATGGCGAAGACCGCCAAAGGATTTCGCGGTAGAACCGTCGAATCTATACCAATCGAGTCCGTATTGAAAATCTTACGCAAGTACCGGCTCGTCCAGGACTGAAGCCCATCCTTCGAGTACACTATTAATACTTGCAATTCGAACCTCTTAGCGAAGAGTATGTTACAAAGCTCGCAGCCTCCGATGAGGTGGTGATGAGGCACTTCGTGTCTTATTTCGGCAACCTCATGGGGATCAAACTGCGCGCCAAGCGCCTGCCTCCTTCCGCCATCGACGAAATCCGCCAGGAAACCTTCACAAGGGTCCTCTCCGCCGTTCGCAAGGAAGGCATTCGCGATGGCCGCAAACTGGGCGCGTTCCTCAACACCACCTGCAATCACGTGGTCTCCGAACATTTCCGTCAGACCGGACGGTATGCCCCCCTCGACGACGCGCATTTCGAACGCATCACCGGGGAAGTGGACGCCGAAACCACGATTTTGTCGCGTGAGCGGGATCGCCAGGTCCATGTGGTGCTCGATACAATGACCGAACGCGACCGCCGCCTTCTCACAGCCCTGTTCTTCGATGAAATGGACAAAGATGTCGTTTGTGAGGAATTCGGTGTCGACCGCGGCTATCTGCGCGTCCTGCTCCACCGGGCCAAGCTCGCCTTCCGTGGACGCTTCCGGCAGTAATTTTTTCTGAAACGAATTCGGTTTACGCGCCACTAATTATTGGAACAACCCCATGGACCATTCGAGAAGTGGTGGCGGATGAGGTGTTGCCCGCCACTGCTTCTCATTTTTTTCGTTCGGCAGGTCAGCGAAAGAAGACGTAACTGAACACCGCCCCCACTATCGACATCGATAACCCCCAGATCAACAGCTTGTAGAACAGCGCCCGGCTCTCCTCATAGCTCGTCACTCCCGCAATACACAGCGCCCCAATCGTTGACAAAGGCGATACATCCACCAGGTGCCCCCCGACGTTCATCGACGACGCCAACGCCAGCGCGCTGCCCCCGCCAAGTTTCTCGATAAGCGGCGGAATTGTCGGAAGAAACGCCGGCAGAACCACCCCCGATGTGCTGCTATAGACCGAAACGACTCCCGTCACGAAAGCAACCACCGCTGTCGCCGATTCGTGCGTCGAAATGCGGGCCATCAGGCTCGCAAACAATTCAATCCCTTCCGTTTTCTCGAGTATCCCAATAAGAACCGTAACTCCTGAAACCATCAACAAGGTGCTCCATGGCATCTTCCGGATCGCTTCCCCGTCATCCGAAGCGCGCAGCAGAGCCAGTGTGGCGGCGCCGGCGAAAGCAGCCATGCCTATGTTTACTTTAAGAAAAAGTACTCCCAGTACCAAACTGGCAATCGCGCCCAGCGTGATCCATTGCCGCCTGTCTAACGCCGGCACTCGCGGAGTCTCCGCCTGGTCCGCCGTGTGACCGCGAAAAAGAGAAACACCTCCAAATAACAGATACCCGGCAAACGCCACCGCCGCATGGGCCGCGAAGTTATTCCACCAGTTAGTAAGCT
>JADLBG010000802.1 GCA_020847895.1 Bryobacterales bacterium | reverse complement strand
GAACGGGCGCTGGCGCGGTGCGATGTTGTAGAATTGTGATGGTTCAGGCTCTTCAGCGGTTAAACGGGACAGCGGTGGCAACGGAGGAAAAATACGGGCGTCTGCAGCACCTCATGCATGTGGGAAAAGAGAAGGGCTACGTCTTGTACGACGAGGTCAACGAGATCCTTCCCGATGACATAGGCGGCGGTCCGGAAATCGATGATTTGCTGGCGGAATTGGACACCGCCGGCGTTGAGATCCTCGAAGAGCCGAAGCTCGATTTTGAGAAAAAAATCGACGATGGGGACGAATTCGCCGATATCGACCTCGCCCAGGATTTCGGCGACAAAACCAATGACCCCGTCCGCATGTACCTCCGCGAAATGGGCACCGTCCCGCTGCTCACTCGCGATGGCGAGATCGAACTCGCCAAGCGCATCGAGCACGGCCAGCGCCTCGTCAGCCGGGCTTTATCCCGCTCTCCGCTCATCATCCGAGAATTGATCAGCATGTCCGACGAGTTGCAGCGCGGCGTTGTTTCCGTTCGCGACATCCTCATCCAGGCCGACATGCTGGTGAGCGATGAAACCGTGGATGCGCAAACCGCGGAATTGGTCGCACTGATCCTCGAGATTGAGAAGCTGCAAAAACGCGCGCAGCAGCACAAGCAGAAGATGCTGTCGTTTTCCAAGGGCATGAAGCCCAAACAGTATCGGACGCTCCGCTGGCAGTTGTCGCGCATCATGGTCAAGATTTCGCGCATGCTGCGCTCCATCGCCTTCGCGAGCGTCGTCTACCGCCAGTTTGCCGGCAAACTCCGGCGGGCCGTCGACGAGTTCAAGCCGCTCGAGCGCGACGTCGCCCGCATGCAGCGCAAGATCGAAGAAATCAGCGAACGCGCCGCCAAGGAAACGCAGCGCGAATTGAAGACGGTGCTCCAGCGCATTGCTCAGCTCGAGGACGAGTACGGCGCATCGGCTACCGAATTGCGGCGCACGCTGCAGATTGTCGAGCGCGGGGAAACGGAAGCCGAAACCGCCAAGAAGCAGCTTATCGAAGCCAACCTGCGGCTGGTGGTTTCCATCGCCAAGCGCTACACCAACCGCGGCCTGCAGTTCCTCGACCTCATACAGGAAGGCAACATCGGCCTCATGAAGGCCGTCGACAAGTTCGATTACCAGCGCGGATACAAGTTTTCCACCTATGCCACTTGGTGGGTGCGCCAGGCCATCACGCGCGCCATCGCCGACCAGGCGCGCACCATTCGCATTCCGGTGCACATGATCGAGACCATCAACAAACTGGTGCGCACGCAGCGCCTGTTGCAGCAGGAACTGGGGCGCGAGCCCACCACCGAGGAACTGTCGCGCAAGCTCGAATTGCCGGTGGGCAAGGTCCGCAAAGTGCTCCGTATCGCGCAGGAGCCGATCTCCCTCGAAACGCCCGTCGGCGAGGAGGAAGAGTCCCACCTGGGAGATTTCATCGTGGACCGCCGCGTGGTGTCGCCCTCCGAAGCCGTCATTAATCTCAATCTCCGCGAGCAGACCGCCGAGGTCCTGAAGACGCTCAGCCCGCGCGAAGAAAAGATCATCAAGATGCGCTTCGGCCTCCAGGACGGCAGCGAGCATACGCTCGAAGAGGTGGGGCAGCACTTCGCCGTCACCCGCGAGCGCATCCGCCAGATTGAAGCCAAGGCGCTCCGCAAGTTGCGCCACCCCAGCCGCAGCCACCGCCTGCGCGCCTTCCTCGAAGCCAATCACAACGAGTAGCCGGGCGGCTGCATGGACGGCGCGGTGCGGACCTCCTGATCCGTAGGGCATACTAAGGCGGTATGCCCACCAAGTTTCGCTATGAAGAGTTCACCTGGCCGGAGATCCGGGAGGCGGTGGCCGGCAATCGCGTGGCCGTGATCCCCGTCGGCACCATTGAACAGCACGGCCCGCACCTGCCGCTGGCCACGGACGTGCTCACCTCGACGGAGATGTCCCGCCGCGCCGTCGAGCGCATCCCGGAGGAGGCTATTCTGCTGCCATCGGTGTTCTACGCGTTCAACGAGCATCACATGGACTTTCCGGGGACGATCGCCGTCGAGGGGGACACCTTCATCCGGTACGTTACCGACATTGGAAAGAGCCTCGCCCACCACGGATTCCGCAAGATCCTGCTGGTGAACGGGCACGGGAGTAACGTGCCGTTCCTCGACATCGTGGCGCGTAACATTACGAACGCGACGGCTTCGATATGCGCCATGGTTCCGTGGTGGAACCTCGTGCCCAAGGCCCTGCTCCAGGAGATTCGCGAATCGGAGTTTCCCGGCGGAATGGCCCACGGCTGTGAACTGGAAACCTCCGTCATCCTCTATGTTCGTGGGGATCTGGTCCGGATGGACAAGGCGCAAAAAGACATCCACTTCCAGAAATCGGAGTACATCTACTGGGATCTCCAGGGCGGCTCGCCCGTGTTCTTCCAGGAATGGTTCAGCCGGTATTCGAAGACGGGCACTGTCGGCGATCCCACGAAGGCGACCGTCGAGAAGGGACGGCGGGTGACGGAGGCGGTAATCGGCAATTTGATCGGCCTGATTCGCGACTTCCGCGGGCGCGAAATCCATTCGCGCGTGGATCACCACTGAGCGGCGTCACTTGCGAACGGTCGGGTATTTGATGCCGAGTTGGTCGAGATAAGTCGGATACCTGGAAGGGTCGTAGTAATACTTCTTCATCTGCTCGCGGTATTCGGCCATGATTTTCTTGTTGAGCCAAATGGCGGGCTGATCGCCCGGCCGGATGAAGGGCTGGTATTTCCTCTCTTTTGTCTGCTCGTTGCGGAAGTAGTCCCAGGATTTCTGGATGATCTCCGGATGATGCAGCAGGTCGAGGACGGTGAAAGCCAGCACTTTGGCGCCGGCAGTGGCGCCCTTGTGCGCGATCGGTGTCGCCATGGCGATGGCGTTCGACCAGTTGTGTCCGGGCAGGTTCGGAATGTTCGAGGGGAACGAGAGGGTGACGGTGGGGACGTTCCAGGAAATGTCGCCGATGTCGTCGGAGCCGCCGCCGGTGCGCGCTTCCTCGGCTGGCGGGCCTTTGAACTCGGCAAGCTTTGTGTGCAGCCCTTCTTCCTTCACCTTCAACTCCTTCTGCAACGCTTTGGCGAGCGTCTGGTCGTCTTCGGACCATTGAGGAAGGCCGACCTGCTTGATGTTGGCGTACATGGTTTCGGCAATGACCTTGTTCATGTGCGTGGGCCATGCCGACCCGAGCAGGCGGGACGTAAACGTGGTGTTCGTCATGAGGGTAGCGCCTTCGGCCATTTTGTCGCCGATCTTCCACAAGTCCATGACGTGGGGGTAGTCGAGTTCGCGGAAGAAGTACCAGACGGAGGCGTTGCGGGGAACCACGTTGGGCTGATCGCCGCCGTTGGTAATGACGTAGTGGGAGCGCTGCTGGAGGCGCAAATGCTCCCGGCGGAAGTTCCAACCGGTGTCCATGAGTTCGACGGCGTCAAGAGCGCTGCGTCCGCGCCAGGGAGCGCCGGCGCTGTGGGCGCTTTCACCTTCGAAGCGATATTCCACCGAGACCATGCCGCTGCCGGACCCGTCTCCCCAGGAGACGTTGAGGTTGTTGCCGACGTGAGTGAAGAGCACCACATCGACGTCCTTGAAGAGGCCCGCGCGGACGTAGTACGCCTTTGTCCCCAACTGCTCTTCGGCGACGCCGGGCCATAGCATGATGGTGCCGGAAAGCTTTTCGCGCTCCATGACGCGCTTGATGGCGAGGGCGGCGGTGACGTTCAGCGCCTGGCCGCTGTTGTGGCCCTCTCCGTGGCCGGGGGCGCCTTCGATGAGAGGATCGTGGTAGGCGACGCCCGGTTTCTGGGAGGCCTGGGGAATGCAGTCGATATCGGAGCCGAGCGCGATCACCGGTTTTCCGGCGCCCCACGTTGCCGTCCAGGCCGTGGGGATGCCCGCGATGCCGCGCTCAACGCGGAAGCCGTCTTTTTCGAGCATCGTGGTGAGGTAGCGCGAAGTCTCGACCTCCTGGAAGCCGAGTTCCGCAAAGCTGAAGATGGTATCCACCATCACCTGCGTCTGCTTCTTCATGCCGTCGATCTGGCCGGCAAGATCGGCCTTCAGGGCAGCCTCTTTGTTGACTTGAGACCATCCGGGGATGGCCGCCAGAACGGCAAGCGCGGCGCATGGCAATGCGGACATCAGTTTCATCGTTGGACTCCTTCGAGAATTCAATCATCTCAAAACGGCGGAGCGGCTCACCATCGGATTTCCGTCCCTGCTAT
>JADLBG010000801.1 GCA_020847895.1 Bryobacterales bacterium | reverse complement strand
CGCTGCAGAGCCTTGATTCCTTCATCGCCTACGAAGGCAGCTTTACCGATGGTCCGTTCCTGAAGCCGCTCGATTACCGCCGCGACAATCTCACCGCCAACTTCACGAAGCGCCTCGGGGGCGGGCGCAGCTATGCGATCAAGATGAACGGCGGCCGGAACAATTACAACTCCTCGGGGCAGATTCCGCTGTTTGAAGTGACCGCGGGCCGTCTCGACCGCTTCGGGTATCTCGATCCCGGCGAAGGCGGCCACATCGTGATGGGGACGGTGGCGGGGTATTTTCGCCAGGAACAGTCGAACGGAGCGGTATGGAAGGTGGATGGCTTCCTCGGCCGGTCGCTGTTTGATCTCTATTCGAATTTCACGTTCTTCCTCAATGATCCGGTCAACGGCGACGGCATTCAGCAGCACGATTCGCGGCTTCAGGAGGGCATCAACGCGCAGTATCTGCGGCCTCACCGGGTGTTGGGAAGCATGGCGCTGCTTACGGCCGGGGGTAATTTTCACGACAACCAGATCAACGTGGGCATGTACCCGCGCATCGGGCGCACGCCGCTGGGAGTGACGACGAGAGCCAATGCGCACGTCACCAATGGGGCGGGCTATGCGCAGGAATCGCTCAGCCTCCTGGGGAACAAGGTGCAGATCGGGGGCGGGCTGCGGTACGACGTGTTTCGCTTCGATATTCAGGACCGCGTCAACCCGATTGACGCCGCCACGCAATCGCAAGGCCGGGTTCAGCCAAAGGCCAATCTTGCCTATACTCCTTCGCAGCGGATTCCACTGACGCTATATCTGAACTACGGGCGGGGTATTTCGTCCATTGATGCGCGCAGCATTCTGCTGCGGCCGAACGCGGACCGGATCGCGACCACTGATTTCTACCAGTTCGGCACCTCGCACCACTTGCGGCGTTTCGCCATCGCCACGGACGTGTTCTGGATCGACCGTTCGAATGAACTGGTCTACATTGCCGATGACGGCTCGCTCGAGTTCGCCGGGCCCAGCCGCAGCTACGGCTACGAAGTGAAGACCTCGGTAGAGATGACGCGTCATTTGAGCCTCAGCGGCGGGCTCACGAAGGTGGGTAATTCGTACTATCGCGGGACCTCGCCGCGAGCCTATGTGGACCGGGCGCCGCATTTCGTCGCCAACGCGGGATTGACGCTTTCCGCCTGGCATGGGTGGAGCGGTTCGGTGCGGATGCGGGCCATCAATCATTACTACCTGGATGGGGCCGGGGACCTCTCGATTCTGGCCTCGGGACACACGGTGTTCGATCTGAGCCTGGTGCGGCGGGTGCGGCGCAACGTGGATTTCAGCTTCGCGGTGGATAACTTCACGGATCGCTCTTACTACGAAACGCAGAATTACCTCGAGTCGCGCCCTTATGCGGGAGGGCCTGCAATCGCGGGCATCCACGGCACGCCGGGCTACCCGATTACATTCACCGTTGGGATGACGTTCCGGATCCGGGGCAAGTGAGATACTGAGCGAGTGAGCGTCATTGCGGGTGTCCATCCGGTACGCGAAGCTTTGCGCGCCGGCCGTGTTCTTGACCGTGTTCTGATAGCCAATGGGGCAGGTGGAACCAAGCTGCAGGAGATCATCGATCTCTGCCGGCGGCAGGGGGTGGCCGTGCGGTTCGAGCCGCGGGATGCGCTGGACAAGGCGAGCCACAACGCGGTTCATCAGGGAGTGGTCGCCTTCGGGGCCGCGCCGCGTCAGACGGGTGCGCCGGATGTGCTCGATAAGGCGCAATGCGTGATATTGCTCGATGGAGTGGAGGATCCGCACAACCTGGGGGCGATCATCCGGACGGCACACGCCGCCGGCGCGGACGCCGTGATGGCTCCGGAGCGGCGCGCGGCGGGAATCACGGAAACGGTGATCAAGGCGTCCGCCGGCGCCATCGAGCATGTGCCCGTGATCAAGATCAGCAATGTCCGGCAGGAGATGGAGAACCTCAAGAAGCGCAACTTCTGGATCTACGGGCTGGATGAACGCGGCACGGAGGATTACGACAAGATCGAGTATGCGGCTCCGACTGCGTTCGTGCTCGGCGGCGAGGGGAAGGGATTGCACGAACATGTGCGCAGGGGATGCGATTTTCTGGTGCGCATTCCGATGGCGGGCGCGATAGCTTCGCTGAATGTGAGCGTGGCCGCGGGAGTGGCGCTCTTCGAGTGGCGCCGGAGGCAGCGCCTGTGATGCCGGCGGCTCTCACCATCGCCGGGTCGGATCCGAGCGGCGGGGCGGGGATCCAGGCCGACCTCAAGACGTTCCATCAATTCGGAGTTTACGGGGAGGCGGCGCTGACACTGCTCACCGTGCAGAACACGCTGCGCGTGGAGGCGGTGGAATGCCTCGCGCCGCGGTTTGTGCTGCGTCAGATCGAGGCCGTGGTGGAAGACATTCCTCCGCGGGCGGCCAAGACCGGCGCTCTCGGGAATGCCGCCATTATCGAAGCGCTGGCGGGCCTTGCGCCGTCGTTCGGCTTCCCGCTGGTGGTGGACCCGGTGATGATCAGCAAGCACGGCGCTCCGCTGATCGCCGAGGACGCACGGGCGCTGGTGCGCGACAGGCTCCTCCCCCGCG
>JADLBG010000800.1 GCA_020847895.1 Bryobacterales bacterium | reverse complement strand
CTGGCAGATGGCCATATAGCCCCACGGCTCGGCGCTGCTCGCGCTCATGGTGAAGGCGCCCGCGTCTGTTGTCTCCACTTCGCGTCCGGGGCCGTCGTCGGAAATCAGACGCCGGGTTGGCCACGTCTCCCCTTCATCGAAGGAAAGCGCCGCATATATGCCCGACACAGGACGCTGTTTGCCCGATGCGTCCGTTATCATCATGTCCTGTTTTCCGGGCTGTGTTTGCGCGCCGCAGAAGGAGATGAACAGGAGCGGACCTTCGCGCAGCCTCATCAGAACCGCTCGCTGCCTGCTGCGGATAGCTTGAAATGGGCTCGCCGAATACGTCCAGGTCTTACCCATGTCAGTGGAGATGCTCTTCGGCATGAACCCGTTAATGTCATCGCCCCGGCCGAGCGCCATCAGACGGCCATCCTTCAACTGCACGACGCCGGCATGGATCCCCGCGATGCGTCCACCGGCATCTTCCCACGTGCTCCCATTGTCGCGGCTGAGGATCACCGTCGATCCGGGATTCGCGTCCGAAGTAAGGACGATGGAACCATCAGCGGCGCGGAACACCGACTGAACAGGCATGTGCCGCTCGGCATGCTCCGGCCCGATCAGCTTTGCGGAGGACCACGTGGCGCCGCTGTCCGTGGAGGTGCGCATGATGAGCGCCAGATTCGCGCGGTAGGTGGCCGCCGCGGATAACCCGCCGAAGTGGTAGATGGTCTTCTTGCCGTCGTACCACATGGCCGGCGCATGGTCATTCCGGTCGGGCGTATCCCAGAAGGGCGAGGCCTCGTCCCACTCCTCCTTTCCATACCGGAGGCGGCTGGCGAGCAGGGCGAGTTCACGGCCAGGTTCCGTGACGCAACTGTACCAGATGGCCAGCAGGTCGCCGTTCGGGCATTCGATGAGGGCGGGATCGTGATTGTGCGTGGAGAACATCGGGCCGTAGGAACCCGGCGGAATTTTCACGTACTTGCGCGGGCCATGGAAGTAAGGCATCGAGGGATCGGGCCCATGCGTGAAATCGGGAACACTCTGGTTCACGCCCGTCTGATTCAGCGGCCGCGCCGCTGGGGGCAATGCCTTTGATCGCGGGGCAGGGCCGAGGACCACGCGAAACCCGATGAGCCCGTGTTTGTCGTCCGGCAGCGTTCCCATGCGGTTCCCGGAACGCAGGTAATAGGCTTCGGTGGAATGGCTGCCGCCGCGCGTGACACGGAAGTCGCCGGAGGCCCGCCCGGCGGGATCCACCTGCTCGCTGGCCTCGTACGGTCCGTACCAATCGTTCACCCATTCTTCGACATTGCCGTGCATGTCGTACAGCTTCCACTTATTTGGCGGAGTCCGGCCCACTAGGGTGGGCACGGGTTCCGGCGGTGGATAGCGGCTCTGGGTCGCATTCTTTAGAAAAGGCGCGGGTAGAGTGTCGCCGGTAAAGTAATGCGAGGTAGTACCGGCACGCGCGGCGTATTCCCACTCTGCCTCCGTCGGCAGGCGGTACGGCAGATCTTCCTTCTTCGAAAGCCAGTGGCAGAAGCGGATGGCGTCGTGCCAGCTCACGAAGACCACCGCTTCGTTGTCGTCCTTCGAAAAGCCAAGCTTGCCCCGCAGGGCGCGATGGCCGGGATCGAACTGCTCGTACTGCGCGTTGGTCACCTCGAAAGCTCCCATGTAGAAGGCGCGCGAGATTCTCACTTTGTGCACGGGTTGCTCGTCGAAGTCTCCGCCGGCGCGCCAGGCGTTGCGTCCCGTTTCCGTGGGTAACGGCTCGCCGCCGAAGCCCATGACAAAGGAACCGCGCTCCACCCGCGCGAACCGCATTCCGATGGTGTTGGTGTGCTCCGCTCCTTTCGGCATGGGCGCGGCGAGCGCCGCGGCGAGCAGGAAGAGAGAAAAGAGCAGAATGCGAAGAGGTTGCATGGGCGCGTTCCTTGCCGCAGCCAGTATACTGAAGCGCGGCGCGAGGACGCGCGATCAGAGCTTCAAGATGCGGCGGGCATTGCCCCGGCGGATCTTCTCCTTTACCGCCTCGCTCGCATCCAGGATCTCGAGCTTGGTGAGCGCCGGATCCGCGTAATGGAACGGCATGCCGGTCCCGAAAACCACTCGCTCTTCACCCAGATTCGACAGTAGTTGGCCGATCTCGTTATTCAGTTCCGCGGTCAACAGTGAAATGTCGATGGCGTAGTTCGCAGGCAGCCCGTTGTTCTTCCGGCCCAGTATGGAACCCGCGAAACCGGAGCCGCTCATCAGTATGAACGATGCCCGCGGAACGGCTTTGATGAGCGCCGCGGCCTCGTCGTGATTGACATCCGGTATGTCCACCAGCCAGCTCTGCTGCCGGCGATCTTCCACTCTCATGGGAATGGTCACCGCCAGCCCGCGCTCGGCTGCCTTGTGAACCAGATCCAGGCATGGGGCATCCGTGAGTTTGTAGTTGTGCCACCGTGGATAGAGACGCAGCGCTTTCATTCCGAACTCTTCATGACAGGTCTTGAGGTCATCCCGCCAGCCCGCGTAGCCCGGGTTGAGCACGGCGCAGCCGATAAGCCTGTCCCGGTGGCTCTTGATTTCGGCGGCCACCTCCTCATTGCCCGCGTGCGCATTGCGATAGGTGATGGAGGCGGCGCTCGACACCAGCGCGCGTTCGATGCGCTTGCGGTCCATGAACCGCAACAGGCCGCCGGCCGTGTTGTGACGAAGCTGCCGGAAGGCGAAATGGCCAAGATAGGCGTTTACGTCAATCACCGGCTGCCCCTCCGGCTGAGAATACGCTGCATGTTGGCGCCGAGAATCTTCCTTCTATCGGCCTCGCTGATGTCAGCGCCGCGGATGCGCCCCACGCTGGCGGTGAGAGACATGTCGCAGGCAAACAGCAGCCGCTCGGCGCCCAAAGTACGGACCGCCATCTCCACCACGCCTTCATCAACTACGCTCCCGCTGGTATCGAGAAATACGGACGGGGCGTCGCGCAGCGTCTTGATAGTCCACTCCCAATCCCCGCCGCCGCAGACGTGCGCGCAGATCAACATCACCTCCGGGTAGCGCCGCGCCAGTTCGGCGAAATGGCCGGCATCGCTGATGCGAGGCTGCGCCGAGGGTAACCAGCCCACATGCCCCGCATGGTGCAGAATAGGGATCTTCAACTCAATCGCCAGTTCGACGATCGGGAACACGACGGGCTCGTTGGCGCGGTAATCGTTATAGAGCTTCACACCGGCAAAGCCGTGCTCCTCGACATACCGCCGGATCTCCTCGCGCGCCTCCTTCGTGTAGCCGGGATTGACGAAACAGTAGCCCCGAATCCTGCCCGGGAAGCGCCGGATGGCTTCCGCCAGCCAGCGGTTACAATCCCGAAAGCTCTCCATCTTCGTCGGCCGTTCCGGAGGCAGGATGGAGCAGCAGAG
>JADLBG010000799.1 GCA_020847895.1 Bryobacterales bacterium | reverse complement strand
GCGCGGTATTGCGTGGGACCACCACCATGTCTCCCGGCGCGATGGTGAAGTCGCGCGCGCCGGTTACGCCGGTTCCGCGAATCTCGCCAAGCGGTTCTTCCTTGCCGCCGATGAGCGTACCGTCGAGCTTCGCCCGCGCAGTCCCCAATCGCACGAAGTAAAGGTCGTCACAGGTTTGATGGACTTCCCAGGGGCCGTGCGCGGCGTTGTAGATCACATGGTTGATCAGCACCGCTCCGGCGGAATGAAGTGTTACGTTCTTAGCGGCGGTGGCGAGCGTCGCGTCAATCGCTGCCTTGGGAGCGACATCGGGCATGGGATGCGGTTCGGGGGCGGCTCCGATGCCAATGCCCATCCGGCGGGTGGCGGGGAAAACGCGGACGGCCACAAATTCAAAACGGCCCGAGGTTGGGTGGATCAGATATTCCGTGCCGCGCGGCACGTTGACCACATCGCCGGGCTTATTAACCATCCTGTGACCGTAATTATATCAACCAGGGCGTCGAGTGGAATTTCGCCGCTACTCCGGGGAAGCCATCGGGTTTGAATTTCGCTCTAGCGCCGCAGGTAGCGCTCATCCATCTTTCCGCCTCTTTCTTTCAGATCCGGTGTTTCTTCGAAGCCGGCCTGTTCGAGAGATCGGGATTGAACCGCGGACGGTAATGCCTCCTGGTACTGGCCGCCGGGATCAAACAGCCGGCTGTCCGGCTCGCCGAGAGAGAAGTTGACCGCCTTGCCGACGGCCTGGAGAGTCAGCGAGCCGTCGGGATTCACCTTTTCGCTACGACACTGGAGCGTCTCGCAGCCAAGCCGCGGCGCCGCCCACCGTGTGAGCCGATACCCACCTTCCGTGCTTTGGATGACCGCGGGCGATGGAAGGCTGCAGACCGGCGGGAAAGCCAGTATGGCGCCGGCCTCTACCAGCGGGTCTTCACCTGGATGAAGGATTTGGCTTGCGCGTCTGGGTCCACTTGTGAAAGTCCGCTTCCATCTCAGGACTCCAGCGGCTGTCGATCTGGCCGGGAGTGTATCTCCCCTGGCGCAGCATGAGGTGGCCCCATTCGTCGCGCAAGTGGATATCCTCCGCGGTAATGACGATTTTTTCGGCAAGTTGTGGAGGAACGAAGGTAACGCCTTCGGGATCTCCGAGGACCACGTCCCCGGGCATGATGGTGGCGTTATCGATGCGAATGGGGACGTTGATCCCCATGAGCATGCTGTTCTCGAAGACGCCGGGATCGGAGAAGCGGTAATATCCCTGAAAGCCGTCGATCTGCGCGATGCCGGTCAGATCGCGAATGCCGCCGTTGATCACGACGCCGTTCTTGCTTTTGGTGAAAATCGAGGTCGCCAGATTATCGCCGATCACAATGATCTTGCCGTAGAGATCCGCGACGAAGATGTCACCCGGTTGGAGCGTGTCGATGACCCAGGATTGCTGTCCCGGGCCGATGCGTCCTTCGCCTGCGGCATGGCTCTTGATTACCGCATCGGTATCGGGGCGCAGGGGCATGAAGCGCGCGGTTACGGCGCGGCCGACCAAGCGGCTGCCGGAGATATTGAACTGCTTCCATCCGCCCGTGAACTGATTGTGGAAACCGGCTTCGCGCAGCACGCCCCAGGCTTCTTCCGCGCTGACGGTCTTCATGCGCTCGAGGATGGAATCAGGCGCCTTGGGGCGGCCATCGTCAAAACGGCCGCCTTGCCAGGCGCGGGTAAAATCGATTCTCTGCTCGCGGGAAAACAACCCCAGTTGGGCGCTGACGGCTCCGGGGAGGATCAGGAAGATGATGAAGGCAACGGTGGTTCGATAAACGGCTCGCATGATGTTCCTTTACGCTGTTTCATTGGCCGGCGGCGGCGAGCTTTTCATACACTCCCCGCGCCTGGTCGAATTGAGTGAACACATGGTTCTTTTCGCGGTCGGATCTCCACCACGGCCACTGTTCGGCCGTGGCTCGAAGCTTGCCGATCCAGCGGATGAAATATTGCGCCGAGGCGGCATTGCGGATCTTGCCGCCTCCCACGTAGACGCGAACGGCATTGGTGACGGCGAGTGGATACTCAGAATCGATGACCGCGTCCGGAGGGCCCTCGGCGGATAGGGAAATCCAGCGGCTTGCCTTGACCGGCAACTCTTCGCGGAAGCGTGCCCCGTGGCGGTCCGGATCAAGCGGAATTTCCTTGAGGACGCCCTCGTTCGAGTGAATGACGATTTTCGACAGCGGTGTAATGGAATGCACGGTTCCCTCGATCCGCACCGTTCCGCCCGATTGCGGCAGTCGGATAACGTCACCGGGGAGTTGGCCATTGACGCGAAATTCAAGAAGCGGTCCGCTGCTCACATAGGTGTGTCCCTGTCGGAGCGCGGCCAGCCAGTTATCCAAGGTGAACGGCCCGTCCAGGTGGGCGTAGGTGCGAAACGCGCCCAACATGCGATAGTGGTGCAGATTCGTGATGGAGTCCTCGCCGCCCACTGGCGTGAGCGCGAGATCATTGTTCAACAGATGATGCCAGACATCGAGTTGGGCGTGTCCGGAGTACGACCACTCGAGGGCGTCGAGAACTCCGAGGGCGGCGTCCACCGGGAGGGCGCGCGCGACTCCCAAGCCCGCCTCGAGCGGATCGGCATCCACGGCGACAAAGGGATGCACATAGGTAGTGAAGGCCCCTTGCGCGCGGGCTTTACGGAACATATCGGTGTTACTCGGATAGAGGCTTTCCACGCCGGTGCCCTCATAGCCCGTGAGGAAGGGGGAGATGAGGTGATCGCGCAGGTTGAGGAAGGACACGTGGCCGTAAAAGGGCGGGCGGTACTCCTCGCCGATGTGCAACTTGACGCGCGGATTTTCGCGCGAGGCGGGGTGTTCGCCGGGGCCGATGAAATACTGATAATCCAGAATCCGGTTATCCTTGTTGGCGACCAGCGCCATGACCGCGTGCACGTCTTCGGCCTCGGCCATGAAAACGAGGTTTTCCGGCGTGTTGCGCAGATTGCCGCCATAGTTGATGTGCACGTGCGTGGAGCCGGAATACCAGCCGCGCGCGGGAGCGTCCACGGCGCGATGCAAGCGCAGTTCGATTTCGGCGACATGCCCCGGCTCGATGCGCGCCTGCGTCTGGGCGGGCTGGTATTCGAATCCTTTTATGGCCTGGAGTGTGATGTCTCCCGGCGGGACCTCGACGGTGAACTCGCCGCGCGTATGGAAGTTATGCGCGATGCCGATGCCGAGCCGCGAATAGGCTTCGGGCGGCGGATAAAACTTGCCATCCGCGGCCAATCCCTGAATGCGCGCCGGAGTGAGTTGACCGGTGCTGTCATCGATCACCCGCACGTGCAACTTG
>JADLBG010000798.1 GCA_020847895.1 Bryobacterales bacterium | reverse complement strand
ACGTTCAGAAGATGCGCGAGCAGGGGATATCGGGAGGGACGACGGACACGACATTTGATCCAGGGGGAACGCTGCTGCGTTACCAGATGGCGGTTTTTCTGATTCGGGGGTTCTTTACCGGGCCGTGACTGCCAGATGGGGCGAGGCGCTGGCGTCGCGACGATGGTCTGGCGGATTCCGCGGGAACGGATCAGATGTTGAGTCTGAGAAGTCTTGCATTCATCCTGTACTCAGCAATGCGGCGCGCGTGCGCCCTGTCCCGCGCGGCTCTCCATTGCTTTCCAGAGAGAACAAAGACAAGCGGTAGGAATATGCTCACAAATATGCTCGGGAGCATGGCCGCAATGAACAGCGAATCCGGGCGACCCATGTGACAGCCTCCTACGAACAGTGTACACCTCCCCAAGGGCGATAGAGGCGGGATGAGATCGCGGAGGCGGCGAGGAGAGGCCGTGCCTATCGGCGGAGAGGAGGGTTCACCTGCCGGGTTGTGGTGGTGTTCGTCATCCTTCACTCGAGTCGCTCCCAGCGCAACAAGCAGCCAAGCGAGCGCGAGGCAGATCGGGGAGGCCGAAGAGGTAACGAGTCGCTCGCTGAAACCAGCCGCGACCCATGGCCAATCGTTGCCGCTGAGGTTGGAGCGTTGGCTCATGGTCTGAAGCAAAGAGATGACACCAGCTACAGTGCCGCCAATTCCCGCGGTGAGAGCGGCAATCGACAACGCCTTGGCGACGGCGAACCGGCGCGCAGTGGGCCGAGCGGCGTATAAGGCGCCTGCCACCACTGGAGCAAGGCAGAGGAGCAGCGGGAGGCGCGCCGGTCAACCCACATCGTTCCACGCTTCCATTACACTTCTCTTCAACTCAAGCATCTTGGACAATAGCGGGCGGAAAGTTCCCGCAAGAGCCCTCTCTTCCTGACTGACGGCGTAGCGTTTCCAAATTCACATCCGAGTCGCCTGTTGCCGCTTTGTGACTTCGCATGCGCTGCCGGCGCATCCGTGATACCTCAGATAGAGGCGACAGCGATTTCGCCGCCAGCGGCCTTGGCAAGCCGTTCCAAATGCTCTATATCGCTTGTGAGAATGACGGCGTTCTCGCGACTGGCTATCACGGCCACGGCGGCGTCCACCACATCCGACGTTTCAGTCATGCCGAGCAAGAGCCCTGCTTCGTGGGCCTCGCGCTCACCAAGAGGAACAATCGCACACCCGGCTAAGAAGCGCCGGAGTTGGACCTGGCGCGGGGGCCGGCTTACCTGAGCCACGATCGTAGACGACGGTCTTCACGCCGAACGCCGGATTCTTCGCGTGGCTCGGAGCTGCGCTGTCACGCCGCGGCGCGCCTCATCCATCTCCTCCCGGCTGAAACGTCCATGCTCTTTTTCCCAAGGGCGAATCGCCGCCAGACCAGCCCGCCGCCGGAGTGCTTCGCGTGCCGCGGAGGTCATCCAGGCCGAAACGCTCACGCCCTCGCGCGCGGCGGCGTTGACAATGTCTTCGTGAATTTCCGGGTCTACGGTTATCGCGAGCTTCGGTGATGGGTCCCCGCGCGGCATAATAACTATCCTACTACGGTAGTTCTATTGAGATTCAGTGACGGATTGCGTCGATCGCCGCTGACTGTCGCTCCATTACCGGGGTGGGGCGAGGCGGCAGAGGGGGTCGCCGAGGACGACGGTCATCCAACTGAGGGAGGGGATGGCGGTGTAGAAGCTTTCGGCGAGATTGCGGCCTTTGAGGTAAGCGGGGAAGAGGTAGTCGGGGCGGACGCTGTTGGCGAGGAAGGGTTCGAAGACGTTGCCGGAGGCGGCGGTGGCTCCGTCGCGGATGTAGTCGGCGGAGAGGGATTGGGGGCTGCCGTGGAACCATTTGGGCTGGTCCTTGGGGTTCCAGGTGCCGAGGGTCCAGGCGCCGGGGGGAGGCTCGAAGGTGCGGGCATTGGTGGAGACGAAATCGGTGGCGATGGCTCCGGGGAGCCATTGGAAGCCGAGGAAGCGCTGCTTGCGCTGGAAGTCGTTGGAGCCCCAGGAGGCGTAGCCGATGACGTCGCGCTGGTGGTAGACGACGGCGGAGGTTTCCTCGAGGAAGACGCGGCCGGCGGGAAGGCGGATGGCGGCGTCGCGGAGCCATTCATCGCCGGTGGCGTCGCCGGAGGAGCGGAGGTCGAGGACGACGCGGCCGCGGTTGACGGCGGCGAGGGAGCGGTCGATCATGGCGCGGACATCGGAGAAGTCATAGGCGGCGAGACGGGTGACGAGGTAGAGGGGGAATTGTTTGCGGTCGAATTTCGCTTCGGGCTTGCCGAACATGGGGTTGGGGATGAGGCCGGGGAGGCGGTGAGGAGGGGCGTGCATATCGGCGTAGAGGAGAGCGAGTTCGGAATCGACGGAGGCGGCGTCGGTGCCTTTCGGGTCGCCGGATCCGGTGATGGCGAGAGGGACGCCGAGGGTGGTGACGATGTAGAGGATGGAGTCCTGGAGGTGGTTGCGGGTGAGGAAGCGGGCGATGGGGGCGGCAATTTGCCTGTCATAGACTTGGCGCGGAATCTGCTCGCCGGGGGTGGTGTGGAGGTAGACGACGTTCGATTGGGGGATGTGGCGGGCGCGGGCGTAGTATTCGGCGATGGATTTCGAGACGGGGGATTGCTGGTTGGCGACGATGAGTACGTTTTCCGGCTTCTGCGCCCGGGTGGGGAGCACAAGGGCGCAGGCAAGGAAAAGGAGGCGGGAGCGCACGGGGCCTACTTGAGGGATTTGAGGTACTCGACGATGGCCTCGGCGTCGGTGGGTTTGAGTTTGTAGGCGGGCATGGGCGGATCGGCGGCATGGCCGCGGGGATTGAGGCCCGTGGTGAGGAATTTGGTGAGACCGTCGGCTCCCCAGCGCTCGAAGAGGCGGCTGGAGGAGGTGATGTCGGGGGAGGTTTTGTGCCAGCCGGGGACGGGGTTGATGGGCTGGAAGTCGAGGACGGCGCCTTTCAGCCATTTGTCCTTGTCGAGCTGGCCGTTTTGGAGGCGAGGGGTATGGCAATCCTGGCACTTGCCGACGTCCTCGACGAGGTATTTTCCGTAGGCCGCCTTATCCTCGGCGCAAAGGCCGTGGGGGAGGAAACAGGGGGAAAGCAGGGCAAAAAGGAGAACTAGGCGCATTCTACCCGATGATATAATCTGGGTCAGTTCAGCCGCAACGAACGCCTGCCGGAGAATCGCTGCGCCCTGAGAGGTCATGGATCTGGATCAACTGCACACGTTTTTGGAGATCGTGAGGCTGAAGAGCTTCTCGAAGGCGGCGCAGACGTGTTTCCGGACGCAGCCGGCGATCAGCGCGCAGGTGCGGCAACTGGAGCAGGAACTCCATGCGCCGCTGTT
>JADLBG010000797.1 GCA_020847895.1 Bryobacterales bacterium | reverse complement strand
GGCAAATCTCCACCAGTTGCTTCCCCGCCGGGCTCAACTTCTCCACCCGCCACCCGGCGTCCAAGGGAAAATGCTGCTCTTCAATCAACCGCCGCGCGTCCGCCAGCATCTTGCGCCGGTTCACCCACCCCAGCGGCAATCGAGGCTCCCGCCCCAGATAGATGTTCTCCGCCACCGTCAGGTGAGGCGCCAACAGCGATTCCTGGTGGACCATCGCGATCCCCATGCCCGATGCGTCCGCCGGCTTCCCGAAACTCACCCGCTCGCCCTTCCACAAAATCTCTCCGCCGTCGGCAGACTGCATCCCGGCGACGATCTTCATCATCGTCGACTTCCCCGCCCCGTTCTCCCCCAACAACAGATGGACCTCGCCCGCCTCCACCGCGAGGTTCCCGTTCCTGAGCGCGACCACACCCCCGAATCGCTTCTGAATCCCCTTGAGTTCGAGTAGCATCGAAACTGCTTAGTTTACAGGATTCGCCACAACTCCTGGCGCATCCATCCGCGGATTCGCGCCCCTCAGGGCTCTGCCGGGCAGAGCCTCATTTCAACGGCAGATTCCGCAGGACCCACAACTCGTTGTAACTCTCGCCCGCCGAAAAGAGAATGCGCTTGCCATCGGCGTTGAGGCTCGGGGCCGAGGCATGAGCCATCCGGATACCCATTGTTTGCGGCGCGCTACCTTCCACTGAAATCCAGCACATCTCCTTCTCCGTTCCCTCCCCATCCGTCCGCTTCACTTCGCGGGTGTACATCAGGCGCCTGCTGTCGGGAGTCCAGACCGCGCCGAAATCGGCCCGCGGATCGAGCATCCGGAGTTGCCCCCCGGCAGTAGGCAATACCAGCAAACCCGCCCTCCTTTCGCCCTCCAGTACGCCGTGCAGCGCCAAATGGTGGCCGTCCGGCGATACGCGGGGAGCAACCGCCCACTCGCCGCGGTCTGTGAATACATCCGTCTGCTTGCCCGTTTCGACATCCACGCGAAAAATTCTGCGCTGCTGGGACTGGGCCGTCCTGACGTGAGAGGAGGCAAATGCCGAGTTGCAATCCGGCGTGTAGCCCAACTGATAGGGTGGCGTCAATCCGTCGATCCGCGTTGGGACTTCAGCTTCGCCGCTTCCCGCATCAAACAGTTGCCGGGTGTAGCAATTTGGCGTACACCAGACGAGCAGGCGCTCCCCGCCGTTGCACCAATGAGGCGCATTCTGGGGGTGTATGATCAGTTCCTTCGCCGCTGTTTCGACGCCGCCGGGATGATGCAGCACGAGTTGGTGGCCTCGATTCGGTTCACGCCGTGAGTAATACGCGAACGAATCGCCCAACGGCGCCCACGCCGGACTCGTGTTATGCCCGATATAGCTTTCCACGAACCGCTTGGGCGCGCCTTGCGCCCGTAGGGTCTGAGGATCGACAGCCGCCGTGTACACGTCCGATGAATTGTAGGAGATGCCATAATAAACCACGCCATCATGGCTGACTCCGGCCAGCGTGAAATCCCCTACGTCCGGTTTGACCAACGACGGTTCGCCCGTCGTCCGGCCGTCTTTGAACCCCGTCATCCAGATGCCGTCTTTGCCGGAGCGGTCGCTCCGAAAGATGAACTTGCCTGCGCCGGGGACCCATGCCGGGCCGCGGTCCGACGGGGCGCCTTTCAAGATCGCGCTTTCCTTGCCGGTTTCGAGATCCAAGGCAAAGATATCCCAGTTGGCATCGTGGCCGGCGAGCGGTCTGGAGAACAGAAGCCATCGGCCATCCGGTGACAGGGCCACGGGATTTCCGGGATGGTACATTCGGCGGATGCGGTGCTCTTCACCCGTTGTGAGATCAATGCTCGCCAATCCAACCCAGGTCTCCTCACGGGTGGGACCACCCGCGGCGACATACACGAGAATGCGTTTTGCATCCGGAAACCAATCCAGTATCGAATCAAAGCTTCCAACCTTCAGAGCCGGCCCTATTCGATGCGCGCCGCTGCCGTCCGCATTCATGACGCGAATTTCCATCTGCCTCGCCGAAGAACTCATGGCCGAGGCTGTGTACCATGCGTATGCGATCTGCCCGCCATCGGGGGAAGGAATGGGCGTGTGCCCATGCGCATCGCCCATACCGGTTCCGGTCCCTTCATTCGTCAGGCGCCTGACGGCCCCGGTCTTCAGATCGTGTACCGCAACGTTGCCACTATCCTGATCGACAAATACGTACTTGGCGCCATCCGCCGTGACACGGCCTTCCAGGTCGACCTCGGGTCCGCGCGCGACAAGTTGCGCCGTGATGCTCCTCGCGTCGTGCGTCTTCGGCGCCATCGCGGTAAGCCGGGTCTGCGCCTGGCGCGCCGCGGGCTGGTCGCCGAACTCTCTCACCAGCCGCTCATAGGCTGCGCGCGCCTCGGCGCTGCCTTGTTTCTCGTAGCACTCGCCCAGCGCCAGCAACGCCTTTGCGGCTGCCGCGCGATTCTTTCCGGCTGCGGCCGCCACTTTCTTGTATAACTCGATGGCGCCCTTCAGATCGCCTTCCACTCTCTCCTTGCGGATGGCGCGCTGGAGCGTGGCACCCACATCGGCCGCCTGGCCGGCCAGCACGGCCGCGGCGGCGAGAACCAGAATCAGATTTTGCGCTTTCACCTTTACCCTCCCGCCGCTCAGAATATGCGGGCTTTGCCAAGGACGATCGAGCGTTGTGTGAGATTCCGGTGAGACTTTACTCATCGAATCTGTATCCCAGGCCCCGGATGCTCACGATGTGGCGCGGTTCGCTCAAGCCGGGCTCGATCTTGCGCCGCAAATTGACAATGTGCGCGTCCACGGCGCGCTCGGTGACGTACGTATCCCGGCCCCAGGCCAGATCGATCAGCTGGCCGCGGCTCAGGACGCGTCCACGGTTTCTGGTGAACGCCAACAGCAGTTTGAACTCCAGCGGCGTCAGGTCCACAAGTTGCCCGCGCACGCGAACCTCGGCCCGCTGCGCCCGCACCTCCACCTCGCCGAACCGGACGCTCCCGGCATAGTCGCCCTCGATACGCCGCAGAAGCGCGCGTATGCGCGCACGCAGTTCACGCGGATTGAACGGCTTGGTGACGTAGTCGTCGGCGCCGAGATCCAGCCCCATGATCTTCTCGGCCTCGTGCGACTTGGCGGTCAGCAGGAGAATCGGCGTGCGCGCTCCCGCCTTGCGCAACTCCCGGCAGATCTCAAAACCATCTTTCCCGGGCAGCATCACATCGAGCACGATCAGGTCCCAGCCTTCCTCGCGGCCGCGGCGGCTCGCCTCCCCGCCGTCACTTGCCACTTCGACCTCGTGGCCTTCCAGGCGAAGATCGTCGGCCAACAGCATGGCGATATCGGGGTCGTCTTCCACCACCAGAATCCGCGCCATCCCGTTTAATCCTCCAAGGGAAGATAGATCGTGAAAGTGCTTCCCGCGCCGGGTTGGCTTTCGAGCGTAACCCGCCCGCGATGGGCGCGGGTGATGTGCCGCACCATCGAAAGGCCTAAGCCGCTACCCCGGATGTTGCCTTCGCGCGCCGCGGCGCCGCGAAAAAATTTCCGGAAGATGTCGCCCTGTTCACCGCGCGGAATCCCAATGCCCCGGTCGATGACACTCAAGGCCGCGTCCTTCCCTTTACGGGAGAGCCGCACCCAGGCTTCCCGGCTCTCGCCCGAGTATTTCCACGCGTTTTCCATCAGATTCCACAGCGCGCGCCGCAGGACTTCCGCATCCCCAGTGACGGCAATTTCTTCAGGCGGAACATCCGTGTGCAACGTGAAGCCGCGGAAGAGCGTTTCATTTCCAAAATCGGCAACCGCCCGCAAAGTAAGCGCGGAGAGGTCAACCGGTTCCATGCGGAACCGCATTGCCTCCGATTCCATCCTGCTGAAATCAAGCAGGGTTTCCACCAGCCGGTGGAGCCTCCCCGTGGCGCGGGACAGGGCTTCGTAGTATGCCTGCCTACGCGCTTCGCCCGGGACGCGCCCTTCGCTGAGCGCCGCGGAGATCTGTTGCATGGTTGTGAGCGGCGTGCGGAACTCGTGCGAGACGGCTGTCAGAATGTCACTTTGCATCTGGGCCAACGCCAGTTCGCGCCGGACAAGGCGCCATGCCAGATAGCTTCCGCAGATGCCGATCGCCGTCACCAGCGCCAACAGCGACACCAGCAATTGCCGCCGCGCCGCAAATGGGGCCAGTTCTTTAGCCGGATCCGTGAGAGCGATGGCGACGCTCCATGGCAGGCCCGTATCTCCGGCCCGGCGCAGGCTCTCATCGGGGTTGGCGTGGGCGGCGAACCGGACCCGCACCGGGCCGGAGGGCAGCATTCTGCCGGCGTAATCGGGAGTCAACAGCGCCGCGCGGCCGCCCGCCGCTATCCAGGTGATCCATTGCCCGCGAAATTGACCTGCTCCGGTCCCCGATGGCCGCGAGAAAGCCGCGTCTGCCAGAGCTTCGCGAACGACCGGCCGCGGCCTGCCACTCCAGCGCGAGGCGTCTTCGGCGTACGCTTCGTAAACATCGCGGCTCAGCGCGGACTGGTTGGAGTCCAGCAAGCGGCGAAGCGCGGCGCCCTCCTCTTTCAACTCCCGCAACCGGCGAGTCTCCTGGTGGATCGAGCAGATGATCCATTGCCCGGCGACAGGGGCGGGCGCGCCGCCGGCGGCGGCGGGGATCCCGCGGAGTTGCCTGCCGGCTTGAAGGGCCTCCTGGTGCTTTCCAAGCTTACGGTATGTCCGCGCAATACGCAGCCATGCGCCCGCGCGTACCGCGGCGCTGGCCGATGCGGCCAGCTTAAGGTATGCCGCGATGGCCCGGTCAGACCGGCCGGATTGAAACTCCTCTCGTTCACCGCTGGAAAACACCTCGGCTGGAGCCTCTGGTAAGAGTCGCGGTTGCGCGGCGAAGGCCAGTGGTTCGTCCAGCGGGAGGATACCGCCGGGCGGCAGAGTCCGCGCCTCCCGGGCCAGCCGCGCCAAGGCGCGCGATAGGTCTTGGACCGCTTCGTCGGAACGCCGTTCACGAATCTCGCGCAATTGCTCGCCGGCGATGATCCGGTCCTGGTCCAGCAATCGCCATGCGAACCAGGCGGCCAGTCCAGCCGGTACGATCGCTGCCGCCAGGAGGGCGGCGAGCAATGGCCCGTGGGCCGGCTGTAGAGACTGGATCTTTACCATCGGCCGGATGGCGCGGACGCCGCGGCGCCAAACAAGTCCAGTATTATACAGATCTGACTTGGCGGGAAGCCGGGATTTGTGAAGCCGGCGCCTTACGCTAGTTCAAAACAAAACTGTCCCCGCGCGAGGGAATCGTCACCGGAGTCCTGTACGTCCGCGTGATTGCCGACGCCAGCGCCTGCTGCTGCAACGGTTCGCCGTGCACCAGGAAGATCCCCTTCAACCCTTTGACAACCGGCGCAATCCAGTCGAGCAACTCATGCTGATCGGCGTGCCCGGAAAGCTCGTCAATCGTC
>JADLBG010000796.1 GCA_020847895.1 Bryobacterales bacterium | reverse complement strand
GCCACCTCCATGGCGTCGCCAAATTCCTCTTTGATTTTTCGCAGGCCGTCACTTGCCTGCCGTATCTGTTCGCGGGTGATGTATTGGCCTCGCGTCTGGTGGGCGATGGGGTCGAACGGCCAGATCTTCATGGCATGAATGCCGCTGTCATACAGCGAGCGGGCCAGTTCGACGGGTTGGGTGAGGAAGCTGAGGTTGTCGTAACAGGTGTTGTAGGTGCGAATGGAGGAGCGTGAGGCTCCGCCGAGCAGTTGGTAGACAGGCTTGCCGGCAGCCTTTCCGGCCAAGTCCCAAAGGGCGATGTCCACGGCGCTGATGGCGCGCATCTCCGCGCCCGCCCAGCCGCTGTAGGCGATGGCTTCGAACATGTCGGCCCACAGGCGGTCGATCTGGGTGGCGTCGCGGCCGAGCAGGACGGGGGCGAGGCGGTTCAGCACCACGGCCTTCTCGCTGAGGGGATCGGGGTAGGTTTCGCCAAGCCCGGTCATTCCTTCATCCGTATGGATGAGCACCCACAGCCATTGCACAGGTCCGGCGTGGACCGTAATGCCACGGCTGAGGTGCACTGTTTCAATCGCCGTTATCTTCATATCTGAGCGTTTTTCAAAAGGACTTTTCCTTTGCGTTCGGAGCGGGAGGCGTGCGCCAGCGCTTCCCTGATGTGGTCTAAGGGATAGGTAGCTTCCACCTGGGCTTTCAGCGCGCCGGTGACGACCAGTGGAATCAACTCGCCGAATACCTTGGCGCGCCCGTCTGCTCCGATCCTGGCCATGGCGGGCGGCAGCCAAAATCCTTTCACGACAATACCACCGCCGATGAGGTGAGCGGGGGAGACCTGGAGGTTCTTGCCGCTCATCATGCCGTAGTTGAGGAGGGCACCTCCCGGCGCAAGGCAGGCGGCAAGTCGGGCGGATGCATCGCCGGAAATCGCGTCGATCGCCAGCTTTACCTTCGCTCCTCCCGTGACGCGGGCGACGCGACGGGGCAGGTCGGGACCGTCCACAAGCACGACGTCGGCGCCCAGGTTATGGAGCGCGCTGGAAAGCCCTTCGCGGCGAACCACGTTTATGGTGCGGATGCCGTTTCGTTTGGCAAGCTGGATCAGGTACTGCCCCACGGAGGAATTAGCGGCGTTCTGGATTACCCACTCACCCAAGCCGGGGGAGGGAACTTCGCGCAACATCAGGAGCGCGGTGGCCGGGTTGACAAAGGCCATGGCATATTGCAGGATATCGCCGCCGGAGGGCAAGGCCAGCAGGTCTTCGGCGGGCAATACCTGCCGCTCCTGCCAGACCCCGTCATTCGTGAGCAGGACGGGTGTGAGATCGCCCGGCTTGATGTGCTTGACCAGGTGGCCCACGGAGAGGACCTTTCCGACTCCTTCCTTGCCGGGCACTTTCGGCAGGGGGCCGGTTTCCGAGGCGTACATTCCCATGATGGTCAGCAGGTCAGCGGGGTGGATGGGGCTGGCGACCAGTTCGACGAGGGCCTCATGCGGTCCGGGATCTCCGGGTTCGGGTCCCTCCTCGAGGCGGATGACTTCGGCCGGCGCGCCGCAGCGGTCCATAATCACACGCTTCATATGGGGTTCAGCTTAGCGGATCAGCAGGCAGGTCCGCCAGCTTACGATCGAGGTAGGCCAACGCCTGACGCAACATCGCCTTATGGCGCGGATGGCGGGCGGCGGCCAGATCGTGCTCGACACGCAAGCGGTCCATTTGCAGCATTTCGCGCTTTTCGCGGATGGCAAGCTGGTCACTGGACAGGGGAGTAGTTTGCTTTTCGCGGAAGCGCTGTTCGAGGGCGTCCCGCTGGGATTCGACATCTTTGCTTTCCCAGCCACGCGCCATGATTGAAGTCCTCGGCCTTCTGTCCCAATTGTAGACGAATGGTAGCGTTCGCGTGGAATGCCGCTCATGATACACTCACGTTTCCGAGGAGTTGTTTCATGAAAGTTCGATTGCTGCCCGTATTGCTCGCGCTCTCTGCTCTCGCCTCCGGTGAGACGCTTGTTTTGCGCAACTTCACACTCATCGACGGCACAGGGAGGGCGCCCGTGGCGAACGCGGGCCTCGTCATTACGGACGGGCGCATTGCCTATGCGGGGCCCGCCGCCGGCCTGAAGGCTCCCGCCGGAGCGGCCACAACGGATCTGGGCGGTAAGTTCATCATGCCCGGCATCATCAACCTGCACTGCCATCTCGGGAACGTGGTGGGCCTGGCGCAGGATCCGAAGTTTTTCACGAAAGAGAACGTCAACAGCCAACTCGATACCTACGCCAAGTACGGAGTGACTTCGGTGCTGAGCATGGGGAGCGACCAGCCGGTGATCTGGAACATGCGGGCCGAGCAACGCGCCGGACGCCCGCGCCGGGCGCGCATCTTCACCGCGCTCCGGGGTTTTGCGGGGAAGGGCGGCTATCCGACGACGGTTCCGGGTATGAAGGGCGTGCCGTACGAAGTAGCTTCGCCCGCCGAGGTGGAAGCGGACATGAATGACCTTGCGCCGAAGCATCCGGACGTTGTCAAGGTGTGGGTGGATGATCACCTGGGCAAGGAAAAGAAGATCCCCACGCCCATTACAGCCGCGATCATCAAGGCGGCGAAGAAGCACGGCCTCAACACCTGCGCCCACATCTTCTATTACGACGACGCGAAGGCGCTTGCGGAAAACGGGCTCTATGCATG
>JADLBG010000795.1 GCA_020847895.1 Bryobacterales bacterium | reverse complement strand
TGCTTGATCAGCCGCTCCTCATCGGGATTCGCTGTCGTGGCGAGGGTCGAGTTCTTGAAGCGAATGGTGACCCGGTAATCCCACCGCGAATCCTCGGTCATGTGGTTGGCGGGCTGCTCGATTTTCACGGAAAGCATGCGTCCGCTTTCCACTACCTTGCGGAGCAGCGGGTAGTGGTTCTTAAGAAACAGTTGCAGGAATTCCTGCTGGTGGCCCCACTGCACCTTGTAATAGAACTCGACCGTGTAGGGTTGGTCAGCCGAAGAGCGAGTGGGGGCGCCCTGCGGATATAACGGGAGCGTGAACAGGAACAGCGACAGAGTGAAAAAGATGTGTCTCATGAGTTCTCCTCACTCCATAGTTCCCTAATGTAATGTTCGAGGCAAGTTCCTTTCCTGATGCCTTACACTGAGGCATGTCCAGGCCCTCGAAGATCGTCCGCCGAATCGAATCCGAAGCAGGAGTGCCCGGACTCTGGGAGGTGCTGGCGCATCGCATCCCTGCCTGCGATCTTCAGTCCTTGCTGATGGAAGCTTTTCACAGCCGCGCGGGCAGAAGCCATTTACCCTCTCTGCGGAATGCCGCGTCCCTATTCCACCCAAGCGCGGTAGACGCACGCAGATTCGCGAAATTTGACCGCGTGGCCTTCGCCTCGGCGCCGGAGTTCGAGGCGGTCGATCTTTCTCCCATAACCTTTTTCGGGACAAGCCATCTGCTCGGAGGGCAGAGTCAGAACAACATCCTGACCACAATCCGCAACGCCGAGTTGCTCGGCGATTCCACAATTGCGATGGCCCTGGAAGCCGCCAAGAAGCGGCGGAACGTTCCCGATGTGGTTCGCCTTTGCGCCAGCCATCGCGTAATGCGCCTCCAGCCTCTGGACTTCCCCGGCTTTACGCCGCACTTCCGGCTTTTCGCAATGGTGAGCGCGGGACGGGATACCGGCTCGTCACGGTTCGAAGAGGCGGAATTGAATGCCCATGTTCGCGCCTACCTGCGGCTGTTCGAGATACTGAACAGTTGTGGATTTTCGATCCGGAGCCCGCTGGTGGAATTCGCCGACATGCGCGTGGTGGAAAAACAACTGGTCCAGTCCGGCGTTTCCAGAGAGGATGTTCGCGCAAACATACGCGCTCACTGGCCTGGAGGGACGGAACGCTTCCTTTCCGAACACAACATAGGGCTGGATGGCGGATCGCCCTGGTTGGAGGTCCTCGCCTCCCGTCTGAGCCAGGAGTTTCCCGGCGCACGGTTCCAAGTCAACATGGCCAGACTCGAGGGGCTAGGGTACTACACGAACTTCACGGTCCGCATTTCGCCGCTTGCGCCTGATGGGAATCGCTACCCGGTGGGTGACGGAGGGTTCACGGACTGGACGGCGCGCCTGTTGAACAATCGTAAGGAGCGGCTTCTCATTTCCGGCGTTGGAAGTGAGTTTCTCTGCAAGAAGTACTTGGTGTAGTCCGTGGGAATCGGCGACGGATTACTGCGAGAGCCACCACTTCATCGTTGCTGTAACTTGACCGGCAGCATCCCAATGCGACCAGTGTCCCGCGGTGGGCAGGGTAACGAGGGTGAGCGGAGCGTCCACCCACTTCCAAGTATCATTCAGAGCGGCCGGCAGCAGAGCGGTGTCTCTTAATCCATGGAACATGAGCACGGGAACCTTGACGTTCGGTAAGGGCGCGGGGAGTGCATCGTACGGCTCGCGCGGATAATTCCGCTTATAGTAGTTCAGCATGGCCGCGAAGTCGGATCTCTGAAACGCTTCTAAATATTTCGAGCGCTCCGCCTCGGGTGCGAGACGGGCCAGTCCCTCCGCGGTGAGTTTGAGATGAGCCCCCTCCTGCTGAAAATTGCGCGCATACTGGCTGTTGCGCTGTTGATCCGGATTATGAGCCAGTTCTCGCCACAGCCCGTTGGGATTCGGCAGATTCACAATCACGAGCTTTTCCACGAAGGCCGGATGAAAAGCGGCCAGGGACCATGCAACCGCTCCGCCCCAATCATGGCCGGCGACAATCGCGTTGTCCTTCCCCAGGCGCCTGATGACGGCAATGACGTCGCTGACCAGCAGAGTCATGTCATAGTTTTCGACGCCCTTGGGTTTATCCGAAAGATTGTAGCCGCGCTGATCGATGGCTGCCACCTGAAACTGGGTGGAGAGTCCCTCCATCTGATGGCGCCAGGAATACCAGAAATCGGGGAATCCGTGGATCATTACGACGAGCGGACCGCGGCCCAGGCTGGCGTAATGGATCTTCACGCCGTTGTTCTCGGCGTAGCCGTTCTCTACACGCTGGAACAAATCCTCAGCCTGGAGGCATAGGGCAAACGACGCCAGCGCCAGAAGTTTTTGCATCGCCGCTCTTACTGCAATTTTCCGCGCCCCGCAACGCGCCAGGTCTCCACCACTTCGCTCCCTCGAATCCCGTACACCTGCTCATGGAGGTTCATGGCTGCACAGATGTGGTTGGGAATGATGCGAATTCTATCGCCCACGGACAATCCGGTTTCCCTGCCGCGAAGATCAATGTAGCCATGCTCCTCGTTCATCTTGGAAAGTACGGCTTCCGGGGCCTCGATAATGTAGCCGAAGCTCGCTTCCGGGGATACGGCCTGCCGGTCGGAAGAGAAGGTTTTCGTACCGCCATCCACGATGATTTGACCCGGCCGGGCGGTGGAAACAACCGTAGTCAGGATGGAGGCGGCGCAGTCTTCGTAGGAACACGCTCCAATAGCCCAGGTGTTTCTGTCGTTGAAGATGTAGGTGCCGGGACGAATCTCTGTCATTCCGCGGACGTGATGAGACTGAAACAATGTCGGCGTGGAGCCGCCGCTGACGATGTTCAGAGGCAGCCCGGCACGCTTCCAGTCCGTGGTAATACTTTGAACAAGCGCCGCGAGTTCCTTGAGCTGCGCAGTGAACGCTTCATCTCCGGTAGTCTGGATGTGGCCCGGATAGAAAGTGATGCCCTGAAGTTCCAGCCACGGGAGGTTGGATATCTGACGGCCAAGTGAGATCAGTTCATCCCCCGGGGAAACGCCCACCCGGCCCATGCCGGCGTCCACTTCCGCGAGAATGCGCAGGCTCACCTGAGCCTCGCGGGCAGCATCGGAAAGTTGCCGTGCCGCAAAGAGGCTGTCCAGCCCGACAGTCACCCGCGTCTTCCGGGCCACGGCAATGAGCCTCTCAATCTTGCTGCGCCCAATCACAGGATAGGCAACGTAAATTTCCGGAGGATTCGCTTCGAGCATGACTTCCGCCTCGCCAACCTTGGCCACGGTAACGCCGGCGGCGCCCAAATCCATCTGGCGCCGCGCCAGCGCGGGGATCTTGTGAGTCTTGGTGTGCGGCCTGACCATCAGGTCATTTGCTCGAGCGTAGTCAGCAACCCGCTTGAGGTTCCCCTCCATGATGTCGAGATCAATGAGAATGGCGGGTGTTTCGAGTTCAGAGATGCGCATGAGTCTATTGGTGAAATTCCAGGGTCAACTTTCCTCCCGCTCCGTTGTACACCAGGCCGAGATCCTTCGCCTTGTGCTTCCCTTCGAGCGGAAAGTAGAGAAACCCTTTGACGGGAGCCGAAATTTCCTTGTCGGGGAGGCCTTTCTGCTTGAGTATCTTGAGGAGAGGGTTCTCCTTTTCCTTCTTGCCGTCGTTGATCTTGGTCTCAGTTGTGGCCACTGAGGCTGAATTGCCGAATCCGCCCCCGCTGCCAGGCATACGTCCGGGATAGCCGCCGCCAAGTCCGCCATAAATGGGGCCGGTGTCTTCCGCCATCACCCCTCCGCCATCAGTACCCTCGGAAAGCGCAAGACCGCCTCTACCGGCTATCTGTGAAGGCGCGAATGGCCCGGATTTCTGGCCGTCATTATAGGAGTGAAGCAGGAAATCGTCGGCAAACAGCTTCAGCGGATCGCTGCCCTTGGGTGAGACGGTGACTGCGACCAGCACAATGCCGGCAGGCAATTCGGATCCAAGCTCTCGCTTGATATCGTCCTTGCTCAGGTAGGCGACAGCCTGTACTGAGAGCTTCAGGTTTCCAGCTTGGGCGGTGATGGGCTTTCGCTCGCCCGCAACCGCCGTGGTGATCAGAGCCAACACGAGCAAGGCACGTACTACCATGGTTGCTCCCCTGCTCGATTATGACACGGCAGGGAGAGCTTGTCCTGCTTGTCTGCACTTTGTAGATAGTGCGCTACGACACCACCATCAAGGAATTGCTGCTCGGCCGGCCGGATCTCGTCCTCCGGCTGCTGCTCGGCGAACCGGTGTCCGTGAGCCGCGTGCTGACCACGGAACTTCCCAAGGTCGAGAACCTGCGTCCGGACCTGCTGCTCGAACTGGTCGATGACCGGATTGTCCACCTCGAACTCCAGGCCCAACCCACCCGGCTCTTCGGCCACCGCATGCTCGGCTACCGTCAGCGCATCCGCGAGACCTACCAGCGCATCCCTATACAGATCGCCCTGTGGCTGGGTAAAGGGCCAGTGGGCATCCCGGAGGGAATCGACGAACCGGGACTCCTGTTCTCCTACCGCGTTGTCAACCTCCAGATGATGGATACCACCGAACTGCTGGAGAGCCCGCTTCTCGAAGACAACCTGCTCGGAATGTTGGGAAAGCTCACCGATCACCGCCCTGTAGTGGCGAGGGTGCTGCGAAGAATCGCCGAAACACCGCCGCCGAAGAGGCAGAGTTGGCTGGCGAAGCTTGTGATACTATCCGGATTGAGAGGCTTGGTTCCGGCAGTCAAAGAGGAGATTGAGAGCATGCCCATCGAAATCGACATCATGGAGAACGAATGGCTGGCGGAGATCTTCCACCAAGGC
>JADLBG010000794.1 GCA_020847895.1 Bryobacterales bacterium | reverse complement strand
GTGGGAGCAAGCCAGAAATCGAAGTTTTCGCACTTGAACAGATCCGCGGCGAACTTCGGCAGTTGCCCGGTGCCGAAGAGGCTTGCCGAGTTCACCAGAAACGGCGGCAGCACCTCGGTGTAGCCATGCTCGCGGGTGTGCACATCGAGCATGAAGTTGATGAGCGCACGCTCGAGCCGCGCCCCTAGGCCCCAGTAGACGGCAAAGCGCGCCCCGGTGACTTTCGCCGCGCGCTCGAAATCGAGAATGCCCAGTTCCGGGCCCAGATCCCAGTGGGCCTTGGGCGGAAAGGAGAACTCCGGCGGTGTCCCTTTGCGGTGGATCTCGACATTATCTGCTTCGCCCCTGCCTACCGGCACGGACTCATGCGGCACATTGGGAATAGCCGTCATGAGATTGCGGAACTCCTCATCGACAGCCTTCACCTGCTCTTCCAACCGGCTGATGGTTTCGCCGATGGTCCGCACTTCGACCTGCTGGGCGGAGGTATCAACGCCTTGTTTGCGGAGCCTGGCGATCTCCTGGGATTCACTGTTGCGCTTCGCGCGCAAGGTCTCCATTTCAGTGAGCGCGGCGCGGCGCCGGGCGTCGAGGTCGCGGAAATGCGTGGTATCGAGGGTCTGGCCACGGGTGGCCAGGCGCTCCGCGATGGCATCCAGGTTGGTACGAAAGTGAGAAAGGTCGTGCATGGGTAAGGGAAATGGGTGGAATCTTCTATTGGAATCTTCTATTGTACGCTCCCCTGGAGTTGCCTCTGATACCATTATTCGGATGAGCACTACCCGGCGCACTTTCCTGACCTTGCTTGGCTCCCTTCCCGCAGCCAGTGGGGCGATGGCTTCGAACAATTACATCGTCTATTACGGCGATTACACGCAGAAGTCTTCCAAGGGCATCTGTTACGGCCGCTTCGATGCGGTGACAGGGAAGGCCACGGAACCTCAACTGGCCGCGGAAATGAGCAACCCGAGTTTCGTGGCGCTGCACCCGAACGGGAAGAATCTGTACGCCGTGAGCGAAATGGGCGCTGGGGCGGACAGTGTCACCGCCTTCGCCATCGAGCGTGCCAGCGGGAAACTGCGCAAGCTGAATACGGTGTCCACCAGAGGTACGATGCCCTGCCACGTCAACGTGGACTGGAGCGGGCGCGCGCTGGTGGTGGCGAATTACGGCAGCGGCAGCGTCGCCGCGATGAGGCTGAAGCCGGACGGCAGTCTGAACGAACCGGCTTCCTTCATCCAGCACAAGGGCAAGAGCGTTGATCCGCGGCGGCAGGAAGGTCCTCACGCCCATTCGGTGAACATCTCGAAGGACAACCGTTTTCTGATTGTGGGAGATCTGGGGTTGGATGAAGTGCTGGTATATAAGTTCGATGCCGCCACGGCTGCCATCACCCCGAACAATCCTCCATTTGCCAAGGTGAAACCCGGCTCCGGACCACGCCATTTCACGTTCCATCCGAGCGGGAAGTACGGGTATGTCATCAATGAAATGGCGTCCACGGTGACGGCGTTCACGTGGGATGGGGCTCGTGGAGTGCTGAAGGAGATCCAGACGATTTCGACGTTGCCGGATGGATATAAGGGGGACACGACGACGGCGGAAGTGGTGGCGCATCCCAACGGAAAATTCCTTTACGGCTCCAACCGCGGCCACGACAGCCTGGCCCTGTTCGCGATTGCGGCGAACGGTACGCTGCGGCGCATGGAGAACATTCCGACGCAGGGCAGGATTCCGCGCAATTTCGCTATCGACCCCACGGGGAAGTGGCTGTTCGCGGCGAATCAGGAGTCGGACAACGTAGTCATCTTCTCGGTGGACGGCAACACGGGGCGCCTCACTGCCACAGGCCAGCAACTGAAGATGGGCAGTCCGGTGTGCGTGCGGTTCCTCGCGGTGTAGATTTTTCTTGTTTGAATGAAAGGAAGCCGGGCGGAAGGCAATTTCCAGGCAGAGGTAATTGTCTGTATGCGCAAGCGCGACCGGCTGATATCCCTTTTCTTCGCTTTCGGCGCCGCCCTTGCGGGGCAGCCGGGCCTCACCATTTTCAACCAAAGATTTGCCGTGGTGCGGGACCTGATCCCGCTCGATCTGAAGCAGGGCATCAACACCATCCGTTTCAGCGGCGCCACGGCGCACCTGGAGCCGGATTCCGTCATTCTGCGCGACCCGAGCGGCGGAACAATGCTCAAGATCCTGGAGCAGAATTTCCGCGCCGAGCCCATCTCCGAAGGATTGCTACTCTCGCTGTTTGAAGGCAAGGAGATCGAGTTTGAGGAGACATTGGGTGCCAGCGGGCAGAAGCGCCTGATTCGAGGCAGGATCATCCGCAGCGGATACGTGCCGCATTCCGCGGCAATGGGCCAATACGGCTACCAGCATGCGGCGTATCAGAACGCCTATTCGCAAAGCGGCGGAGGACAGCCAATAGTCGAGGTGGAGGGGAAGCTCTTCTTTCATCCTCCGGGTCGGCCAGTGTTCCCCGCCCTGGGAGACGACACCATCCTCAAGCCGTCGCTCGATTGGCGCATCCACGCGGATCGGGCCGCGAAACTCAATGCAGAGTTGAGCTACGTCTCGGGCGGCATGAGTTGGAAGGCGGACTACAACCTGGTGGCTCCCGAGCAGGGGGATACGCTGGACATCGTGGGGTGGGTGACGATGGACAACCAAAGCGGCAAGGATTTCGAAAATGCCCGCATCAAGCTGGTGGCCGGGGATGTCAGCAAGATTCAGCCGGGCCGGGAGGCCCGCGACCAAATGATGATGGCAAGAGCGGAAGTGGCGGGAGCCATAGCGCCTTCCGTCACGGAGCGTTCGTTCGACGAATACCATCTCTATACGCTGCCGCTGGCGACGACGCTGCATGACCGCGAGACGAAGCAAGTGGAGTTTCTCCGCGCGGCAAAGGTGGCCTCCCAGCGGCTATACGTATACGACGGCGCGAGGATTGGAACGCGGTACGCGGGATGGGATGCGGCTACCATCCGTACGCAGCCCGAGTACGGCGTGGAATCCAATCCCAAGGTGTGGGTGATGCGGGAGTTTCTGAACAGTGCGGCCAACGGACTGGGCATCGCGCTGCCGAAGGGCCGCGCGCGATTTTATCGCCGCGACCAGGGGGGACAACTGGAGTTCACGGGAGAGAACAACATCGATCACACGCCGAAGAATGAAAAGGTTCGCGTGTACACCGGCGATGCCTTCGACATCGTGGGGGAGCGGCGGCGGACGAACTTCCAGATTGACCACAACCAGCGCTGGGTGGAGGAATCCTTCGAGATCAAACTGAGGAACCACAAGCGGGAGGCCGCGGAGGTACGGGTGGTGGAGCATCTCTACCGTTGGAGTAATTGGCGGCTGACCAGCCAGACCCTGCCGTTCTCGAAGAAAGACAGCCGGACGATTGAGTTTGTGGCCAAACTCCAGCCCGAGCAGGAGCAGACGATGAACTATACGGTGCACTACTCGTGGTAGGGTGTCTGGCGTTTCCGGCAGCTACGTGGGATTCCGGATCAAACCCACCCTGCGGAGAAATCCCTTGATCCTTGATTGTCGGGAGATGGGAACCGAACTAAATCTTATGGAACACGGCGAGACAATGGTCAACGTCATGGCCGGAAGTTCCACCACGGCGCCGTCTTCCAGTCTCACACGGCTTCGGCGAAGAACCGGAAGGCGCCGGTATCGGAGGTTGCCGACGACGCATGCATTTCCACGGAGGCTGCTCCCGACAGCCTGACCCCAAGGCGCGGGATGGCAGCGCCGGTGGGGTCCGTCACGCGGCCGGGGATTCTGCCCTCACCGGCGGCGGCCTGGGTGGCGAGGATCAAGAGGGCCAGCAGCTTGGGCTTAGAAGCTGAGCACCAGGTGCCAGATGTAGAAGTAGGCAAGGGCATCGATGTTCTCCCAAACGTGCTTGCACAGCGCCGGATCGCCGGTGATGGATGGGATTTCCTTTCGCCTGGCATCCCAGGTGAGGCAGGCCCCGGGCGGAATCTTCCCCGCCGGGAATGTGGGCGCAGGCGGGCGATTTTCGGGCGGCGGTGGCGGCGGACCGTCGTCCGGCGCGGGTGAGTAGACGCCGTACTCGCGCGTAAAATCCGTCATCGCCTTGACGTTCTCCACGGTGGCGTCATTCTGCATGATGGCGGAGGCGTCCATGATGTATCCGCCGTTCTCGCCGCAGGTGTCGATGAGGAGCTTGCACTGCTGTCTCACCTGTTCGGGAGTCCCAAAGGCGAGCAATGCGTTGGTCACGCCGCCGGAAAGGCAGAACTTTGAGCCGAGTTTTTCAGCGCAAAGGGCCGGGTCAGCGCGGTCCATGTGATAGATGATGGAGCCCGCGGGAAGTTCCGCAAAGGCGTCCAGATGGGCATCCCACTTGCCTTCGGCATAGAACAGAGTCTGGTTGCCCCGCGCCCAGATCGCTTCCACAATCGGCTTCAGCGTGGGCCAGTAGAGCGTCCGGAAGTGCTCGTGGGAGATGAAGGGGACGCAGCCGCGATGCATCCAAATGGGTATCGGGATGTTGCGCGCGGGATCAAGGCCTGAGAGCGCGATGAAGGCGAGATGAGGCATCAGCGCGTAACAGGCCTTCTCCACTTTGTCCGGTATCTCTTTCAGGTCGAATGCCAGGCCGAGATAACCGCGGAACTTGTCGGCGAGAAT
>JADLBG010000793.1 GCA_020847895.1 Bryobacterales bacterium | reverse complement strand
TTCCTTGATCTGATCGGCCGTGAACGGTTTCCGCACATAGCCGCTTGCTCCCAGCGTCACCGCTTCCAGCACCTTGTTCTGGCTGCCCTCGGTGGTGATCATCAGCACCGGAACGTTCTTGTGCTCATGGCTTGCCCGGATCTGCGTCAGCAACTGCAAACCGTCCATGTTCGGCATGTTGATGTCGGATAGAATCAGCCCTACCTTGCGATTCTTCAACGCCTCCAGGGCTTCCACTCCGTCCCCGGCCTCGATCACCTCGCCCACACTCAATTCCGCTTGCCGCAGCACCCGCTGCAGGATCTTCCGAATCGCCGCGGAATCATCCACAATCAGTATGTCTACCGGCATTGAACCTGGTTCCTCCTATGCCCTCATCCGCTTGCGGCGGCGCCCGCACTTTGCCACCGGCTGCGACGCTTCTCAGAAACTCGCTCGCACAATGGAGCCTCGCTGACCGTAGGACACGCGAGTTCCTATCTGTACCGGGCCAGCCTGCGGGCCCCAGTGCGAGCTATTGACGCCGGCCACGCCGCTCTCCAACCGCCACATCCATCCTCATCGGTAACGTCGCGAAGGACTTGAACCCGGATCACCGGAATTGTTTTCCAACATTTTCCCGCCTCGAATAGCGCCGGCTATGGATGCGATAGAAACTTTCGATTGGACGAAACCCGAACCCTATCTGTACCTTGAAGTATGATCGCCCTCTCTACTCCGGGGCCTGTCCCTGCCCACGTCGCCCTGATGCTCCGGGTCAGTAGGATCGTCAGTTCCGAGCTTTCCCTCGACCAGATGCTCGAAGAAATCCTCGAAGTGGCCGTACAGGTTTCCGCCTGCGACGCCTGCCTCGTCTATCTCCTTGAAAAAGCTACGAGTGAGATCATCCTGTGGGCTTCCAGGGTGCCCCATGCCAGGTCACTTGGGAAATTGCGGATGAAACTGGGAGACGGGGTTGCCCGCGGCGTGGCCGCCCAGAATTCGATTGTCGCCCTCACGGCCCAAGCCGCCCAGGACCCCCGCTTCAAACGATTCCCCTCCTTGATTGAGGACACATACGAAGCCTTCCTTTCCATCCCCCTGGCAATCGGCGGCGAGGCTGTGGGAGCCATCAACGTCCATTTCCGTCAGCCCCGCGAATTTCCCGCCGATCTCATCGACTTACTGACCTTTATGGGCGAGCAGATGGGCGGCGCCGTCGCCAGGAGCGTGCTTGCCGAAGAGAACCTGCGCCTGCGGGACGAGGCGCTCGAAATGCAGCGGCAACTCGCGGCGCGCAAACTCGTGGAACGCGCCAAGGGCATTCTCATGCGGCGCTTCTCCATCACCGAAGAAGAGGCGTATCTGCGCTTGCGCAACGATAGCCGCCGCTCCCGCCGCTCCATGCGCGATCTGGCCGAACACATCATCCAAACCGAAATCAACGGTCTCGGTACCGAGTAACAAACATCCCGGTTGGAGACTCGCGAACGGTCAGCCAGACCGATGCATCGCGGAACTTCGTACGATAATCAGGCATGTCCGTTTTCAAACTGGCGGCTGCCGCCGCCGTCACGGCGGGGTGCGTCCTGGCGCAGACCGGCGCGCCGCTGCCGCTCATACGCGACTCGAAACCGCGGGTCGAAGCATCGGCGCCGGTCGACTGGCGGATTGTCACACGGCCCACCACCGGCGGCGTGCTGATCAGCCTGAACCTTCGCAACCGGGGGACGGCGCCGGCGCGGTTGGGGAAGGTGTACCTGGTGGACGGGTGGCTGGATTTACCCGGCGGAGCGGTGGCGCTGTCGATGTCCGGCTGGCAGATCCCTTCGCTGGTGAAACCGGTCAAGGAACGTGTGACCAGCCAGGTGATGATGGAAGTGGTTGCGGGATCGCGGGCGGCCAACCTCGGCTTTGTCACGTTTGACCGCATCTTTACGGAGCACGCCGTTTGGTCCGAAGCCGGCCGGCTGCGCGCGCAATCCTGGTGTGATTTCCGGCAATGGGCGCTCCCGCCCGGCCAGGAGGTCGAGACCGAGGAACTGCGGGTCGCCGCCACCAGCGACGGGTTGCGCGGGTTGGAGGAATGGGCCGCCGCCGCCGCGAGCCGGAACCATCCCCGGATTTGGCCCGAACCGGTGGCCGGCTGGGTAGGCTGGTCCTGGGTGGATCCGTTCCACAGCGAAAGATATGAAGACGTCGTGCGCCGTAACGCCCGGGCGATACGGGAGCGGCTGAGCGGGTTCCCCATCCATTACATCTGGGTGAGCCTGGGAAACCTGGAAGGCCGCCAGGCGGGCAACTGGCTTGCGTGGAACCGCCAGGCGTTTCCCACGCCGCCGGAAAAGCTCGTCCAGGATCTGAACGCCGCCGGCTTCAAACTGGGCCTGTGGGCGGGAGCCTTCTGGCTGAGCGCGCAGTTGGAGGATAAAGTCGCGCGGTTGAACAGCGCGCTGCTACGCAAGGACGGCGAACTGCTGTTTGTGCCCCACCGCGAAATCGGCAAGGTGTATATCCTCGATCCGACTCACCCGAAAACGCACGAATGGCTGCGCGAGACGTTTTCCACCTACCGGCGGTGGGGCGTGCGCTACTTCATGATCGATTTTCTGGATTCCATCAGCGACGTGATTACGGGCCGGTACATGCCCACCAGGTACGCCGACGCGTCGCTGATACCGGGACCGCAAACCTTCCGCCGGGGCATCGAGGTGATCCGAACAGCGGCGGGTCCGGACACTTATCTGCTGGCCAGCACCGGACCCACGCTGCATTCCATGGGCATCATGGACGGGGTCCGGGCCGGCAGCGACTATGGGGAGGGCCGCGCTTTGGACGGTCCGGGCAAGGGTTTTTATCCCGGCACGTTTGTCATCAACAAGGCCGATTACTGGACCTCGCACCGCCGCGCCACCGAAGCCTGGGCGAGCCACTACTTCATGAACGGAAAGCTGTTCGTGGCCGACACGGGCAATGTGCTCTCGGTCGATCAACCGATCGCCGTTTCCGACGCGCAGATCAGCGCGACTATCTTCGGGCTCAACGCGAGCCCGCTGATGCTCGGCGACGATATCGCGCGCATCGCTCCCAGCCGGTTGGAGATTCTGCGGAAGGTTTTCCCCCGGGGCGGCAAAAGCGCCGCGCCCGTGGACCTCTTCGAATCGCCAAGCCCGGACTACCCGAAAGTATTCCGCCTCGACGTGGCCAAAAGCTGGGACAACTGGCAGGTGGTGGCGGTGTTCAATTTCGGCCGCGAGGTGTTGAAGCGCCGGGTGAGTTTCCCGGGGAAACAGGTGGTTTGGGACTTCTGGAACGAACGCTCGCTCGGCGCGCACGATGGCGGCATCGATATCGACGTGCTGCCGGAATCGGCGCGGGTGGTTCGGGTGGCCCGCGAGCGCGATCATCCCTGGCTTCAATCCACAGACATGCACGTGCGGCAGGGCGAGATGGAAATCGAAGACGTGGCGTGGGACGCGCCGGCTTCCACGCTGCGGTTCACGGCCGTGCGGCCGGGCGGGTACACGGGGGCTGTCTTTCTGCGCGCCCCCTCCGGATGGGCCGTTGCCGAGCCCGCCGGCCTGTGGATTGCGCGCGATGGCTCGGACAACTCGCTCACCATCCGGGTGAACGTCGAGTTCGGCCCAGCCGGCCGTGTGACCAGGTCGATTCGTTTTCAGCGGTTCCATCAATATTAAACTGTATGTTTGCCTCCTTTCCGCCCGCTTTTCCGCAACCCGCATCTGCAAACCGTCGCCGGAGCCTTCTGGCAGCGGCCATTCGATGAGAGTGCGTTCCCGGTAACCGCCTCTTACTATCAAACGGAACCCGAAGTGCAGGTTCTGGTCCACAGCCAGCAGCCCTCCTCTCCCCCCAAAGGGACGCTGCTGCTGGTGCACGGCCTGGAAGGCTCGAGCGAGGCGGGCTACATGCGCAGCGCCGCGCATGCCGCACTCACCTCCGGCTTTGCCGTGCACCGCCTCAATACCCGCGGTTGCGGCGGCACGGAAGCCCTCTGCAACACGCTCTACCACGCTGGCCTCACCACGGACATCCGCTTCGTCGCCGAACGCCTGCGCGCCCAGTCCGGCCAACCCATCTTCCTCGGCGGCTTCTCCCTGGGAGCCAACATGGTGATCAAACTAGCGGGTGAACGGGGCGCCGCAGGCCGCGATTTGCTCGCCGGAGTCATCGCCACCAGCACTCCGCTCGATCTCGGCGCCTGCGCCGCCGCGCTCAACCACCCCCGCTGCCGGTTCTACCAGCGGCGCTTCCTCCGCAACATGGCCGCGCGCCTCCGCCGCCGTCATGCCCTGATGCCCCGCCTCTTCTCCCTCGACGGTCTCGACGGCGTCCGCAGCGTCTACGAATTCGACGACCGCATCACCGCCCCCTTCTTCGGCTTCGGAGATGCCGAAGGCTACTACGGCACCCAATCCGCCGGCCTTTTCCTCGACACCATTGCCGTTCCCACGCTCCTCATCCACGCCAAAGACGACCCCATGATCCCCTTCGACGTCTACCGCCACCCGGCATTCGCCCGCAATCCGTATCTGCGTCTTCTCGCCGCCGGTCACGGCGGCCATGTCGGCTTCCTCGCCCGCGGCCCGCGCCGTTTCTGGGTGGACGAAATCCTCTGCCACTGGATGATGGAGATCGGGAACAACTCGCCGGCCGGCATCGTCTTGTAGGTCAGAGACATGCACTCCGGAGCGTCTTTCCATGAGGCGGCGCGTGTCGCCCTCGGCTCACTGCGGGCGAACAAATTACGCAGCTTCCTTACTTTGCTTGGTATTATCCTCGCCACCTCTACCCTCATCGCCGTCATGTCCCTCATTCACGGCATGGACATCTACGTCGCTCAATCGGTCTCCGACATGGGCGCAGACGGATTCCGCATCGTCCGCATGGCCTTCTTCGGCAACTGGGACCCGAAGAAGTTCCTGGAATTCCAACGGAAAAATCCCGAGTTGAGCCCCGGCGAGTATGACTTTCTCCGCTCCCGCTCCTCTCTTGTCCGCGCCATCGGCATGCAAAGCTCCCGCCAGACGCGCGTCTCCGCCGAAGGCCAGAACATGCTCGGCGTCGAACTGCTCGGCGCATCGCCGAACATCGCCGACATCTCCAACATCCAGCCCTTGTTCGGCCGCGTCTTCACTGAGACGGAAGACCACCACCGCATGACTCTCGCCTTCCTCGGCAACGACCTGCGCGAGACGTTCTTCCCCAATGCCGATCCCGTGGGCAAGACGATCGAAATCGAGGGCCGCCCGTTCGTCGTCGCCGGAAGCGCCAAACCCCTGGGCAGCACTTTCGGCGTGTCGCGCGACAACTTTGTGATGATCCCCGTCGAAACCTACTTCAAGATGTACGGCGCGCGCCAGGGCATCAGCTATGCCGCCGTCGCCTCGAATCACGAAAACCTCTTCCAGGCGCAGGACGATATCCGCATGCTCCTGCGCGCCTGGCGCAAACTGCGCCCCGGCCAGGACGACAACTTCGCCGTCATCTCCTCGGATTCCTTCGCCCAACTCTGGGAGCGGCTCACCGGAGCTATCGCCGCCACCGCCATCGGCGTCGTTTCCGTCTTCATGGTGGTCGGCGGCATCGTCATCATGAACATCATGATGGCCGTAGTCTCCGAGCGCACCCAGGAAATCGGAGTGCGCAAATCCGTCGGCGCGCGGCGTT
>JADLBG010000792.1 GCA_020847895.1 Bryobacterales bacterium | reverse complement strand
TCCCACCTCGCCGCCGGCGGCAAGGGACCGAGCCTGGTCCAGAAGGTCCATGAAAGAGCAGGATAGCAGCAGCGCGGAGTCACGAGGCGCGCCCGCGAGGCGCCTATCCCGCTATTCTAAGGAGAGAAGTATTCTCCACACGACATGAGTTCCAATTCCGTAGCGATGCATTTCCACGAGATCGTGGAGGCCGAAGGCCATCTCATCGACTCCCACATCATGGAGCAGATTTTCGACTCCGTGGTGGAATGCCAGGGCCGTTTCGAGGTGCAGCACTTCCACATCGGGCGCACCAATAGCGATCCGTCGCGTCTGCGCCTGAAGGTGGAAGCCCCGTCTTCGGAACTGATGCACCAGATGCTGGCGCAGTTGCTGGGACTCGGCTGTTCGCCGGTGGATGGGGGCGACGCGGAAGTGAAGGCCGTCGAGAGGGATTGCTGCGCGCCGGAGGATTTTTACTCCACCACCAACCACCGCACCATGGTTCGCTGGAATAACGAATGGATGGACGTGGAGCGGCAGCGCATGGATGCCATCATCGTCATTGAAGACGGGCATGCGTTCTGCCGACGTCTTCGCGATCTGCGTCGGGGCGATCGTGTCGTGGTGGGAATGCGCGGCATTCGCGTCATGCCCGAATCGAAAGAGCGCGACCGCATGCAGTTCGCCTTCATGAGCAACGGCATCTCGTCGGAGCGGCAGGTGGAAACGGCGGTGCGGCAGACGGCGGCTCTGATGCGGCAGGCGCTGGCCAATCAACAGCGGATCGTCGTCGTGGCAGGTCCGGTGGTGATTCACACGGGCGGCGCGGCTCCGCTGGCTACGCTGATCCGCCACGGGTGGGTGCAGGCTCTGCTTGCGGGGAACGCTCTCGGCGTGCACGACATGGAGGCGGCGCTGCTCGGCACGTCGCTCGGCGTGCGCACGGCCGACGGCAGGCTGGAAGAGCACGGACACCGCAACCACATGCGCGCCATCAACGCCGTTTATCACGCGGGCAGCATTCGCGCCGCGGTGGAAAGCGGTAAGCTCAACTCTGGCGTGATGTACGAATGCGTCAAATCGGACGTGCCGTTCGTGCTCGCCGGCAGCCTGCGCGATGACGGGCCGCTTCCCGATACCATTACCGACATGAACGCCGCCCAGGACGCCTACGCCGCACAACTGCGCGGGGCCGGACTGGTGCTGTGCCTCGGCTCGATGCTGCATTCCATCGCCACGGGCAACATGTGCCCAAGTTGGGTAAAACTGGTGTGCGTGGATATCAACCCCGCTGTCGTGACGAAGGTAAGCGACCGCGGGACAGGACAGGCCGTGGGGGTGGTGACGGATGTGGGTATGTTCCTCGACATGCTGGCCCGCACGCTGGTGAACGCATGAAGAACAGACGCGAGTATACGGACGAACACGCATCGGCAGGCGTTCACGCCGAACTGCCGGAGATTGAGACGTGGCCCAACCAATATCCGCATTCGGGCTATGAGATCGAAATCTCCATCCCCGAATTCACTTCGGTCTGCCCGAAATCGGGATTGCCGGACGCCGGGACATTGACCCTGCGCTATGTTCCCGATAAGAAATGCCTGGAATTGAAATCGCTGAAGATGTACACGCTGGCGTATCGCAACCTGGGCATCTTTCAGGAAAACATTGTCAACCGCTTTCTCGATGACGTAGTGAGAGCCTGCCGTCCGGTAAGCGCCACGGTGACGGGCGATTTCATGCCCCGGGGCGGCATTTATTCAAAGATCACAGCCTCCTGGAGCCGGAAGCGTGGCCGCTGACGAAGCACGGAAACTGGAAATCGCCGCGGTGCTCCGCGAAGTGCGGGAGCGGGTCCGCGCACGCTACCCGGACAACACCGCCGGGACAGGCGCCATTCCCCTCGCTGACGTGATGCCTGTGGTTCACGCGCGCGATCGCGCCGAAGCCAAGGTGGCCTCCATCGGCAGCGTAAATCCGCGGCCGCCCGGCCTGGTCAACAAAGTCATCCAAACCTGCAAGCGCACGGTCGCGCGAACGCTCCAGTGGTTTGTCCGGGACCAGATCGAGTTCAACCGCGCAAGCCTTGATTGCGTGCAGTCGCTGCTCGAAGCCCTCAACGAAACCAATCGCGCCATCCAGTCGCTGGCGGGGCAGTTGGAGAAACGTCTGGATCAGGCGGAGCGCAAAGCGGATGAACTCACCGCCGAGGCGCGGGAACTCAAGGATGTGCGCGGACATTGGTCCCAATGGCGTCAGGAATGGGAGCGGAAGCTGTCCATCAACGAAATCCAGTTCCTGCGCAGCGTGGCTGACCTTCAGACCGGATTCAGCCATCGCGCGATGCTCATGGAGGGCACGTTCCGCGACCTCAACGCCGCCCAGCACAAGGATTTCACCGCCGCACTGGACAAAGCGCGGATCGAGATTCAGGAGCGCCTTTGGGCGGATCTCGATAAGATTCGCACGCAGTATGAGCGCCTCATCCATAACGAACTGCGCGTGATGCGGCAGCGCGTCTCGGCAACGGCGCCATTGCCGGGCTTCGCGCCTTCTCCCGGCGCCTCGGGAATCCAGTTCGAAGAACCGCCGGTCGACTATCTGCGGTTCGCCGACCGGTTCCGCGGAACGGAGGAGTACATTCGGAATCAGCAGAAGCGCTATCTGGGCCATTTCGAAGGGTGCGCGGAGGTGCTGGATCTTGGCTGCGGGCGCGGCGAGTTTCTCGAATGCCTGCGCGAGGCGGGCATGCTGGTGAAAGGGATCGATTCGAATGCCGAACTGGCGGCGTTGTGCCGCTCGAAGGGGCTCTACGCCGAGCAGGCGGACCTGTTTCACTATCTCGGCGAACTCGATGAAGCCTCGCTCGATGGCATTTTCTCCTGTCAGGTGGTGGAACATCTGCCGCCAGGCCGGGTACCGGAACTGATCAGCCTCTCCGCGGCGGCGCTGCGTCCGGGGGGGAAGATCGTCATCGAAACCCCGAATCCGGAATGTCTCGCCATCTTCGCGTCGCACTTCTACCTGGACCCGACCCACCGCCACCCTGTCCCGGCGGCGCTGCTCGCGTTTTACCTTGAAGAATGCGGCTTCGGCAAAATCATCGTCGAATATCTGAGCCCCGCGGTGGAGTCGATGCCGTCCCTGGGCGAAATTCCCGAACCATTCCGCCGCGCCTTCTTCGGAGGGCTCGATTACGCTATCACAGCCACACGTCTCTGATTTCCTGCAACTATGTCAGCCGAACGCCAACGCATTATCGAAGCCGGATCGAGAAAGCGGCACTGGCGCCGCTGGGGACCGTACTTGAGCGAACGCCAGTGGGGCACGGTAAGAGAAGATTACAGCCCGCACGGCGCCGCCTGGGATTATTTTCCTCACGAACATGCGCGCATGAGAGCCTACCGCTGGGGTGAAGACGGGTTATGCGGCGTCTCGGATAACCATCAGCGTCTGTGTTTCTCCCTGGCGTTGTGGAACGGACGCGACCCGATTCTGAAGGAGCGGCTGTTCGGCCTCACCGGGGAGGAAGGCAACCACGGCGAAGACTGCAAGGAATACTACTACTACCTTGACTCCACTCCCACGCACTCCTACATGAAGTGCCTCTACAAGTATCCGCAGGCGGAATATCCCTATGCGCGCCTGGTGCACCATGGCCGGGATTGCCATCAGCCCGAGTTGGAACTGGCCGATACCGGCGTCTTTGACGGCGGCCGCTATTGGGGCGTGTTGGTGGAATACGCAAAGGCGGATGTCGATGATCTGTTCGTCCGCATTCGAGTGGTGAACCGCGGCCCCGATCCGGCTGTCCTTCACGTCCTGCCCACTCTCTGGTTCCGCAATGTGTGGAGTTGGGGCGCGGCGCAATCGAAGCCGTGTCTGTGGCAGGTGGACGCCAATGTGATCGAAACGGAAGAAGCTTCCCTGGGCCGCTACCTGCTGACCTTCGATGGCCACCCTACGCTTCTCTTCACGGAGAACGACAGCAACACGGAGAAACTGTACGGCTATGCCATGGAGCGGAGGTTGTACAAGGACGGCTTCCACGATTACCTCATCCACGGACGGGAGGACGCCGTAAGCGCCGATCTCAGCGGAACCAAGGCTTGCGGCCTCTACCGGCTGGAAGTGGAGGGAGGAGGGCAGCGGGTACTCCGGCTCCGTCTGTGCGGCAAGGATTCTCCGGCTCTGCCGTGCGATCAGACCATCGCCCAGCGTCTGCGCGAGGCGGATGAATTCTACGCCTCCTTCCAACCCACCCAACTTTCCCGCGACGGCAAGTCCGTCCAGCGACAGGCGTTCGCCGGCATGTTGTGGAGTAAGCAATGCTATCACTACGTCATCGAAGACTGGCTCAAGGGCGATCCCGCCATGCCTCCGCCGCCGGTGGAAAGGCTCAACGGCCGCAACTCCGGGTGGCCGCACCTGTACAATGCCGACGTCATCTCGATGCCGGACAAGTGGGAATACCCGTGGTATGCGGCGTGGGATCTGGCCTTCCACATGATCCCCTTCTCGCTCGTGGATCCCGAGTTCGCCAAGAGCCAACTCGCCTTGTTCCTGCGCGAATGGTACATGCACCCGAACGGACAGCTCCCGGCCTATGAATGGGCACTCAGCGACGTCAACCCGCCCGTCCATGCCTGGGCATGTTGGCGCGTGTACAAGATCGACGGAAAGCTCCAGGGGCGGAAGGACACGGACTTTCTGGAGAGCGTTTTCCACAAACTGCTGATGAATTTCACCTGGTGGGTGAACCGCAAAGACAGCGAGGGCAACAACCTGTTCGAGGGCGGCTTTCTCGGGCTCGATAACATCGGCATGTTTGACCGCAGCAAACCCATTCCGGGCGGCGGCTTGCTCGAGCAATCCGACGGCACCAGTTGGATGGCGATGTATTGCCTCAACATGCTGAAGATCGCCCTCGAACTGGCCCTCATCAAACCGGCCTACGAGGACATCGCCAGTAAATTCTTCGAACACTTCCTGCACATCGCCGGCGCCATGAACAAGCTGGACGACAGCAGCCTGTGGAACGAAGAGGACGGCTTCTATTACGACTATCTGAAAATTCCCGGCGAAGACGGAAGCATGCGGCGCATTCCCGCGAAAATCCGTTCCATGGTCGGATTGATCCCTTTGTTTGCGGTTGACACCATCGAGCCGGCCATCATTGAACAGCTCCCGGGGTTCCGCAAGCGCATGGAATGGTTCCTGGAGAACCGGCCGGACCTGTGCCGGAATATCGCTTCCATGACCCGTGAGGGGCTCGCGGAAAGGCGCCTGCTCTCCATCGTCCCCTGGCACCGGCTGGAGCGTGTTCTGCGCACCATGTTGGACGAGAACGAGTTTCTCAGCCCGCACGGCATCCGCTCCGTGTCCCGGTATCACAAGGACAACCCGTTCGTGCTGTGGATCGACGGGCAGAAATACAGTGTCGATTACGAGCCGGCCGAATCCACAACCGGGATGTTCGGAGGCAATTCGAACTGGCGCGGGCCCGTTTGGTTCCCCGTAAATTATCTGATGATTGAATCGCTGCAAAAATTCAATCACTACTTCGGTGAGGAGTTCCGCGTGGAATTCCCCACGGGCTCGGGCGAGTGGCTGCATCTGGGGGACGTGGCCCGCGAACTTTCGCGGCGGCTCTCGCGTATCTTCCTACGCGATTCCGAGGGACAACGGCCGGTGTTCGGGGGAACAGCGAAATTCCAGTCGGATCCCTACTTCCGCGACCATGTTCTGTTTTACGAATACTTCCATGGAGACAATGGGGCCGGGATAGGGGCAAGCCACCAGACGGGATGGACGGGTCTGGTGGCCAAGTTGCTGCAGCAAAGCGGGGAATAGCAGGAATTCGGTTGAGAGCGCGCGCTTTGCAATCGTTTTGCAAGCGGTTTGTCTGAGGAGCCTCCAAAAAGTGTTCAAATTGTCCTCGTTTTCGCCGATTTGGACATTGGGGATGGATCGTGAACCAATGCTCGAAGTGCTTCGATGAGACGCCCTTTGCTTTTCACGAGATCGACCGGAACGGAATCCTCCGTGCCGTAAACGAAGCCGCGTGTGAACTGCTCGGATATGCACGCGAGAGGATGATCGGGCGGCATATTTGGGATTTCGTCTTTCCGGAGTCAAGTGACGAAGCCCGTGAGGCGGTGCGGGAGAAACTGTCGGGGGCCCGCCCCTTGCGGCCGTTCGAGCTCGAGTTCGTGGACGGCAACGGGCGCGGCCGGGTCTTGGATGTCTATGAGTCGTTCGTCCTGGGCTCAACGGGCGAAGTGACAGGATTGCGTTCCTACCTCGTGGATGTGACCAGGCGGAAGGCGGCGGAAGGCGGTTGGAAGTGCAGCGAGGCGATGCTTCGCCAAATCGAGAAGGTCGCTCTGGTCTGCGGGTGGGAGTGGGATCTGGAGACCGGCGAGGCAATCTGGACTGAGGAGAACTTCCGGCTCACCGGCCTGAGCAAGGCGGAACCGATGACGTTGCGGCGGTTCCAGCAGATGGTGCATCCCGAGGACCGCGACATGTTCCTCCAGCAGGTGGAAAGAGCGGCCCGCCGGGAGGGCTCGTATGATTTTGAATTCCGTTTGGTCAGGCATGATGGCACGTTGCGAATCTGCCGTGCGCGGGGGACGGTTGCTCAAAGCTCGGCCGGTCACCGGCGTCTGATTGGGACCACGGAGGACGTCACGGACAAGAAGGACGTTTCCCGGGCGCTGCGTACCGTGACGCAATCACTCGAGACGGAACGGGAAATTCTGAGAATGTTGGCAACCGGCGCCGGTTTCGATGATGTACTGGATGCCGTGACCAGGAACGTGGAGAAAATATGGCCTGAGACCAGCGCCTCCATTCAACTGCTGGATCAAAGCCGCAGGCGCTTCAACTACGCATTGGCGCCCAGCCTGCCTCCTGACGTCGCCTCGGATTGGAACGCGCTGCCCATTGGGCCGAACAACGGCTCTGCCGCGGCCGCCGCGTTTCTCAACCGGCCGGTGCTCTGCGGGCAGATCAGCGCCGATCCCGCGTGGGCGGAGGCGCAAAGCGTGGCGCTGCGGACGGGAATGGAGGCGTCCTGGTCCATTCCTATCCGGGACCGCAGGCGGAAGGTTCTTGGAGTGCTGACGGTATTTCACCGCGAGTCACGGCTGGCTGGGATCGAAGAACTGCGGGCAGCGGAGGCGCTGGCGGAAATGGCCGGCCTGGCCATCGAACGGCGCCGGGAGGACGAAGCGCTCAACAAGAGCACCCGGTTGTTTGAGGTGTTGGCGCGGAATGCTCCCGTGGGAATCTACCTCACCGACCCACGGGGGAACGTCTTGTTTTTGAACGAGCATTGGAGCCAGATGACCGGTCTGAGCCCGGAGGAAGCCAAAGGGACGCGATGGGAGCGCGCGCTCCATCCGGAGGACCGCACACGCGTGCTGAGGCGGTGGGTTCGCTCGGTGGAGACGGGCGAGGAGTTCGCCATGGAGTACCGTTATCGCAGCCGGCAGGGCAAAGACATCTGGGTATCCGGCCGGGCGGTGGCGCTGCGAGACGAGAGTGGAGCGCTGACTGGTTTCATCGGCACTGTGGTGGACATCACAGCGGCCAAACGGGTGGAAGAGGCGTTGCGCGCCAGCGAACGTCAACTCCGCACGCTGGTGGAACACCTCCCCGCCGGCGCCGTGTACCGCAAGGGAGATTCCCTCCTGCTGAACAAGGCTGTCGAGGAATTGACTGGCTACCGGCGGGAGGAAATCAGCAACGTGGATGACTGGTTCCGCCTCGTCGGAGGGGGAAAAGAAGAGCAGATTCGCTATGAACAGGCTCGCGCGGCAGGCTTTCCCGCATCGCGCTCGGTAACGCGTTACCGCAAGGACGGGAGAGCGTGCCTTTTTGAGATCACCAGTTACCGTGGCGGAGAAGATGAGGTATGGCTGCTCCAGGATGTCACGCAGCGGATGGAAATGGAGCGCGCGCTCAGAGAGGGACAGATCCGTTTTGAACTCGCGGTTCGTGGAACCAGTGACGGCTTGTGGGATTGGGACATGCGCAAGCGGTCGATGTATTGTTCGCCGCGGCTGATGGAGTTGCTGGGATATGAGGAAAAGAACATCGAGGCGTCGGAAGATTTCTTCGAACAACGCGTCCATCCCTCCGACGCCGAAGCCGTGAAGGCAGCCCTGGCGCGGCACCTGGCCGAACGGATTCCCTATGACATCGAGTGCCGCCTGCGGATGCGGAACAGCGGCTACGGGTGGTTTCACCTGCGCGGATTGGCGGTGTGGAATGAGGAAGGTCAACCCACCCGCATGGCGGGCTCCATCAGCGACATCACTGCCCGCAAACAAGCCGAACAGGAACAGAAAGCGCTGGTGGAGCAACTCAGGATCGCCCATCAGAACGCGGAATCGGCGGCGCGGGCCAAGAGCGAGTTCCTGGCGCACATGAGCCACGAGATCCGCACCCCGATGCACGGTGTCATCGGCATGGCCGGGCTACTGCTCGACACGGATCTCAATTCCGAGCAGTGCGAATACGCCGAAACCGTATGCCATTCGGCCGAAGCGCTCCTCGCCATTCTCAACGACATCCTCGACATCTCGAAGATCGAAGCGGGGAAACTCGCCCTCGAGAGTCTTCCCACCGATGTCGAATCCACGGTCTGTGAAGTAATGAGCCTCCTCAGCAGGGCTGCCCGTGAGAAGAATCTTGAACTGATCTCCGGCTTCTCCCCGGATACTCCGGAAACCGTCCTCTGTGACCCCGCCAGGCTCCGGCAAATCCTTCTGAACCTGGTCGGCAACGCGGTGAAGTTCACCGAAAGCGGACATGTCCTTGTAAATTGTTGGGTCGGTTCCCGTAATGGAAATCGCGCTGAGTTGTGCTTCAACGTTCAGGACACGGGCATCGGCATCCCCAAAGAGAAGCAAAACGCGCTGTTCGAGCAGTTCGTACAAGCTGACACCTCAACCACGAGGAAATACGGGGGAACAGGACTAGGTTTGACCATCTGCCGGCGGCTGCTCGGCCTGATGGGCGGCGCCATTGAAATCGAAAGCGAGCCGGGAAAGGGTTCCACATTCACGTTCCGGCTGCCGGTTGGCATTCCTCCTCTCGCACAACCGCTGGTCCGCCCCACCATTAAAGAGGTGTTCGGGGACAAGCGGGTGTTGGTGATCAGTTCCCTACCCGCGCTACGCCACAACCTCGCCACCATGCTCTCCGGCGCCGGCCTGCTGGTGGGCGCCATCGGACCTCCTCTCGCCTTGGCGGACCTGACCCGAAATGGTTCGTCCCCGCCGGATGTGGCGGTCTTGGATCACTCCCAGGAGATGAATCCCTTCGAGGCGTGCCAGACCGTGAAGAGCATGAGTGAGGCCGCTGCCCCGAAAATCATCGTGTTAACCGGTTGGAGACGCCGCGCGGACCGCCTGCTGCTGGAGGCGGCGGGCGCTTCGAGAGTTATCAACAAGCCGCTGCGCCCGCGTGATCTGCTGGCAGCGGTGTTGGAAAGTCTGGGCGCATCCCCGGCAGCGTCGTTGGAGACGGAATCCAAGCCGGAAGCCTCTCCCGGCAGGCTTGCCCGGCTGCGCGTACTGGTGGCGGAAGACAACCTCGTCAATCAGAGGCTCGCCATACGCTTCCTCGAGAAGGAAGGCTGTGTCGTGGACCTCGCGCCCAATGGAGTGGATGTCATCCGCATTTGGGAGCGCACGAGACATGACGTGATCCTGATGGATTGCCAGATGCCCGAGATGGATGGCTACGAGGCGACGCAGGAGATCCGCCGGCGGGAGCGGGAACAGGGCCGCTCCCGCGTCCCGATTGTCGCAATGACGGCGAATGCCCTCGATGGCGACCGTGAGCGCTGTATCCAGGCAGGAATGGACGATTTTCTCTCCAAGCCGGTGCAAATCGAACATCTGCGCAAGACCCTGCTGCGCTGGTCGCCAAGTCCCACGCTGGTTTGAGGGTCGTCAGAACTCGGCTTCCTCGGGAGAGGAAACCGCGGCCAGGAGGCGTGCAGTTATCGATATATCATTTGAGCGCACCGCCACGTCTCCGAGCGAGAGGATGCCAACAGGTTGTTCCAGCCTGTCCACGGCAATCAGACGCCGGATTTTCAGGCTTTCCATGATCCAGGCGGCGTCCCCTTCCGCCGCGTCCTCGGGGCAACTCACCACCCCGGCGGTCATGACTTCACTCACGCGTGTACGCCCGCAGTCGAGACCATCCGCACAGGCTCGCAGGACAATGTCACGATCCGTGAGCATGCCCACCACCGTGCCCCCGCCGTTCACTACCGCAAGCGCACCGATATCCAGCTTTCGCATGAGCGCGGAAGCGTTCTGTACCGTGTCGCCGAGATAAACGGTGACAACCACGGGCGTCATGAGATCGTGGACCCTGAGACCACCGTATCCCAGTCTGGGACGCCTGACATCGCGGAATGCCGCTCTGCTCTTCATCCATTCCCAGTCGAGCAGTTCGGGATGGACCACATAGTTGCCGGAATCGGCCACTACACTCTCGATGTAGGAACGATTCAGCCTGACGTGCCACTGCGGGTCAGCCAGCGTCTCCGGCACCCGTTCAAACTCCCCCGCTGACATCCGTATGACCGCTGCGCCCCCACTCCGTCCAGACTCGCCATCGTAAAGCGAGAAGCTCACCTGCCGGTTCTCGATCAGCCGTTCAAAAATCAGGACGATCTGGCGATAGGGAAACACGGCGCGTCTGGCAACCAGCGCCCGGTAGTTGATGTCGAGAAAGGCCGTCAACAACCCAACGGCTTCCTTTGTCAATATTTCGGCCACGGAACCCCCAGTCCTGGGCTTTCAGTTGACTCTCCTCCAGGATTTTCGTTTCCCTTACCGGGCGAGGTAGCGGTAAGTTACTTTCAACTTCCCGCCGCTTCGTAACATGCTGGAGAAGAAGAGGAGTGCGTGAAACCGATGACGACAACCATTACTAAGGAACTCTTCGCACAAGCCTACGAAAACGGGCACAACAAAACCGTCAGTTTCCTGTTATCGAGGGGCTACAAACCTCAACTGGCGGAGGAGGCCGCGCAAGCGGCCTGGGTCCGTGGCTGGGAGCGAAAGGAGCAATTACGGGATTTCCGAAAAGCCATTCCGTGGGTCAACAGCATCGCGCTCAACATAGGCCGTACCAGAACCAGGCAGGTGGCGAGACTCCAAAGCCTGCCCGAGACACTGAAGGACCAGTGGAGGGAACCAATCGCTTCCATCGATGTCGGGGATAAGCTTCTGGAGTGTCCCGCCGGGGAGCGGAATCTGCTTGAGAAACGATACATCTGGGGTTGGGGAGCGGACGAACTCGCCCGGGAACACCATTGCTCGTGCCTGGCGATCCGCCTCCGGTTGCACCGGGCGCGCGAACGAATGCGGCGCTCCCTGCTCGGCAGGTGAAGTTACAGTAAGCCGTCCTGCGTTCCCGGTGTTACACTGAGACTAGAAGGGCTCGCGGGTGGGGCGTTGTCGCCGTCCTTCAGGCGGCAGGAAATCGCGCAACGGTCCATATGATGACGGCTTCCAAATTCTCCATTCACGCGCAGAAATCTCCCAACCCGTCCGCCGTCCGCGACCAACTGGAAAAGATTCTGCGTTGGGAGCCTTTTGCGCGCGCCGACCGGCTGAGCCGTTTTCTCCGCTTCACCGTGGAACAGGTCCTCGAAAACCCTCTTCCCGTCTTGAAGGAGTATGTCATCGCTCTTGAGGTCTTCGACAAGCCGAAGGATTTCGACCCGCGACTCGACCCGATTGTCAGGGTGGAGGCCCGGCGCCTCCGCGGACGGCTGCGGGAATATTACGAAACGACGGGAAAAAACGACGAAGTCCTCATCCTTTTCGGCCGCAGTGGTTATACTCCCGCGTTTACCTTGCGGAACCTGAAAGCGGTGGACCCGCCTCCGATCTTCAAGCACGATACCCGGCCCCAAGGACAGCATTCCCGCGTAAGTGGTCCGGTGGCGCTCGCGGTGCTCCCCTTCCTTGATTTGAGCCCGTCCAACGACCAACGCAACCTGTGCGCCGGTTTTGCCGAGGAATTGATCAACACCATTGCCCGCTCTCCCGGGTTGCATGTCACGTCGCGTACTTCGACACTCCAATACGAAGGCCGGGCGTTCGACCTCAGGCGCCTCGGTGCGGACCTCGGAGTCGAGTGCGTTCTCGAGGGCAGCGTACGGAAGGCCGGGAAAAGGGTTCGCATCTCCGTGCAGCTTTACAGCGTCTCGGACGGGTTGGAGATCTGGTCCCAGACCTATGAGCGCGAGTTGACAGACATATTTGCCGCCCAGGAAGAAGTCGCCTCCGCCATCGCCCAAGACCTCAGAACCCAACTGGTAAAGGATGAGTTCCCCGACGCATTGCAGGCACAAACAAACCTCCGCGCCTATCGCATGTACCTTCGGGGCTTGCAGCATTTGCGCCGGGCCGGCGCGGCCGGCCAGGACAAGGCGCTTTCCCTGTTTGAACGCGCCATTCTGCAGGACCCCAACTTCCCCGCGCCGCACGCGGGTTTGGCCAACGCCTATGCCTTTCTGGCATGGTTTCGCGAAATGCCGCCCTCGGAAGCATGGCCGAAAGCGGAGGCCACCGCGCAAAGAGCGTTGCTGCTCGATCCCTCCAGAAGCGGCATTCGCGCCATCGTCGGCTGTGCGCGCGCGCTGTATCAGTGGAAGTGGGAAGAGGCGGAGCGCGAGTTTCGAGAAGCTGTGGATCGCAACCCCTCCGATCCGCTGCCCCGGCAATGGTATGCATGCGCCTATCTCGCCCCGCGCAGGCGCCTCGATGAGGCTCTTGCCGAAATGCATCAGGCGCAGGCTCTCCAGCCCTTATCGCCCGCAATCCAATGCCACACGGGTCTAATTCATTTCTATCGCGCGGAATACGAGGACGCCAAGGAGTTATGCCTGAGCGCGCTCGAGATCGAACCCGGCTTCTGGCCCGCCCACTGGATTCTGGGCAGAGCCTGCCTGGCGGAGGATGATCTGACCGCCGCCCTCGATGCCTTCGCTATCGCGGAGCGGAACTGCGGGAAGGTGATGGCGATGTCGGGCTACCTTGGTTACTGTTACGCGCGCCAGGGCAAGGCGGAAGAGGCCATGGGCCTGGCGGAAAACATTCGCAGCCTGTCCCATACCACTTACATTTCACCGCTCCACTCGGCGAGAATCTTCCTCGGCCTGGGGCAGACGGCGAAAGCTCTGGAGATGATCGAGAGCGCCTGCTCCTTGAAGTGTGTCCGATTAGCGGAAGTGTTGATCGACCCGATCTACCAGCGTCTGCGCTGGGAGGCGCGTTTCGAGAGCGTCGTTCAAACCATCGGTCTTCCGGCCGATGAATTGGAACTGCAGCGGGCAGCGAGTTGACATAGGGAGCGCCAATCCGGGGGCGCCAAACCCCCGCCGTCATCCGAGATGATCGCGGAGACATCCAGCCAACCGCTCCGGTATCGGACAGGACCGTTGCGTGTGGCGGTCAATGCAGACCACTGTGATTTTTCCCTTGGCCGCCGATCTCCCTCTCACGGACGTGGAGAACTGCATGGTGAACGACGATGTCCCCACCCGGTCCACCGTCAATTCGATTTCGATTACATCGTCATACCGGATCTCGGAGAAGAAATCGCACTCCACGTGAACCCGGGGGAAACTCACCTCCCGAAAGTCGGGATGAGTGTAAGAACATCCGATGGCGTCAAGAAAATCGTGTTCGGCGGCTTCGAAGTGGCGGAACATCGCCGTGTAATGAATTCTTTGCGAGGCGTCCGTATCCACGAAACGAATCCTCGCCCGCCAGCGGTAGGGTTTCGCGACCAACTCGGGCAAACTCTCCTTCAGCGCAGGTTAAACTTCTTCATCTTGTAGCGCAGCGTGTCCCGCGTGATGCGCAGCAGGCGCGCGGCCTGAGTCTGATTTCCGCCGGTCTTTTCGAGCGCGCGGACAAGCAGATGTCTCTCGGTTTCCTGCAGCGAGAGGCCGCCGTCGGGAAACACCTCCGTTTGCGCCGCGGAGGCCGCCTCGGTGTGCTCGGAGAGGGAAAGCGGCAGGCTCGAGGACGTGATGTAGCTCGAATCCTCCAGGATCATCGCCCGCTCCACCGCGTTGCGCACTTCCCGCACGTTTCCCGGCCAATCGTGATGCACCATGACATGCTCGGCTTCCGGCGAGATTCCGAGTATCTGCCGCTTGAACTTATGGTTATAGTGCTCGATGAAATGCCGCGCCAGCGGCAAAATGTCGGCGCGCCGCTCCCGAAGAGGCGGAATCTGGATGTGAATCACGTTGATGCGGAAGTAAAGGTCCTGCCGGAAGGCCCCCTCTTTCACCGCTTCTCTCAAGTTGCGATTGGTAGCCGCGATCACACGCACGTCGAGGGTGATGTCTTTCAGTCCTCCCAGCCTGCGGAAGGTCTGCTCCTCGAGCACACGCAGCAACTTGGCCTGCAGAATCAGGGGAATTTCGCCTACTTCGTCGAGGAACAACGTTCCCTTGTCGGCCAGTTCGAACAGCCCTCTCTTCTGAGCGCGGGCGTCGGTGAAGGCGCCCTTCTCATAACCGAACAATTCGCTCTCGAGCAGCGTTTCCGGGATCGCCGCGCAATTGATGGCGATGAACGGTTCGGCCTGCCGCATGCTCGAATAATGGACGGTTTTGGCGATCAGGTCCTTACCGGTTCCGTTTTCCCCTTCAATCAGAATGGTGGTGGCCTCGCTCGCCGCCACGCGGCGGACAAAACTCGCGATATCGCGCATGGCCTGCGATTCCGCCACCATGTCCCTTCTCTGGGGAAGGAACTCATCCGAGATGTCCTTGATGGTCGCTACCGCGCCTTCCAGGCGCCCTTGGTCGTCGTAGATGCGCGTGGTGCGGATCAACGCCATCCGTTCGCGCCCGCTCGAGGTGCGCAAACGTACTGTGCCGTTGGAAACGGCGGGCTGATTGATGCCCAACAGCATGCCGCAATCGTTCTCACAGGTGGCGCAGCGAAACACGTCGCTACACCGCATGTTCGTCATCTGTTCGCCGCCCATGTCGAACATCATCTCTGCCGCGCGGTTCACGCCAGTGATCATCATGTCCGGATCGTAGATGATCAGGGCATCCGATAGTTGATCAAAAACCGCTTCCAGAATCTTGCTTTGCCTGGAGTTCTCGAGCAGCTTCGACACGGATGGGGGCCTCACGGCAAGTTTAGCACTTCTGCGGCCGAGGATGCGAGATTTCACCCACTTACTGGCCTCCTTGCGCCAAATCGCACTTGAAATTGCCCGGCCGTAACACTAACTGCTTCATGTACAATAAGTTGTACTCATCCCAAGAGGGAAGCTCGCATGCACGCTAGGTAGTTGGCTTGGCTGTCCGAAAGGAGCGACAAATGTTCATGCTGAAGAATGTCCTGTTTCCTGTTGATTTCTCCAACCGTTGCCGGGGGGCAGCTCGCATTCTGGAAGCTCTGCATCAATGTTTCCAGTTCGACGTTACGCTGGCTCACGTTCTTCCACCGCCACATTTTGAATACAGCATGGCCGATCTCGGCGGCGGCCTCATCCAGGAGTACACCGCGGCCCGCACCGAACAGGTGCGCAAGGATCTCGAATACTTCCTCGACGAGGAATTAAAGATGTTCAAACTGCGGCGGGTCTTGCTCGAAGGAGATCCCGCGCGCAAACTCGTGGAATACGCCAACAGCCACCAGATGGATCTCATCGTGATGCCGACGCACGGCTATGGAGGATTCCGCCGCTTCATGCTGGGCTCGGTCACCGCGAAGGTTCTCCATGATGCCGACTGTCCGGTCTTTACCGGCGTCGCCATGGAGGATGTGCTCGAAACGGAAAAGCCCATTCATATCCGCAAAGTGGGCGTTGCGCTCGACCTCTCGCCTTCAAGCGCCAAGATCCTGCAATGGGCCGCGGACTTCACCAAAGCCTGCAACGTATCCCTGAGTATCCTGCACATTACCCCCTCCGTCGAGGGAATGTCCGGCGAATACTTCGAACCGAACTGGAGGGAACGCTTCGCCGAAGAAGCGGGGAAGACGATCGAGGATTTGCAGCAGGCGGCAGGTACGAACGCCGAGGTGCTGTTTGAAGCCGGAGACCCCGGCTTCCAGGTGAGCGCCCTTGCCCGGAAGCACCAACTGGACATGCTCATCATCGGACGAGGTTCCACCAGCGGGGTATTCGGCCGCATTCGCGCGCATGCTTACAGCATCATCCGGCAGGCGCCCTGCCCCGTGATCAGCGTGTAGGCATTCGAGGTCTACCCCAGCACTTTCGGACCAGACAACCGGACCAGGCGCCAGGCTTCTCTCACCTGGCGCCTCCGGCCGCTATCTGCACTTTCTCGAACGCCGCGTCCAGCGCGGGGACAAACTGATCAACGTCGCTCTTCGAAATGTTCATTGGAGGCGACATGCGAAGCACATTGCCGTAAAGGCCACCCTTGCCGACAAGAATCCGGTTTTCGCGGCAAGCTTCCATCATCTCCGCCGTCTGGCTCACGGCGGGCGTCTTCGTCACCCGGTCCTCCACCAACTCGAGCGATTGCAGCAAACCCATGCCGCGCACGTCGCCGATGAGCGAGTGCTTATCCTTCAATTCCAGAAGCTTCCCCCGCAGATAGGAGCCCACCTCGGCAGTATGGATGAGTAACTTCTCCTCTTCGATATAGTCCAATACTGCTTTCGCGGCCGAGGCCGTCACGGGATTGCCGCCGAACGTCGAAATCGTCACTCCCTTCATCGCATCGGCCACCTCGGCTCGCGCCGTGGTAATCCCGATCGGCAGCCCGTTACCCAGTCCCTTCGCGCTCGTGATCACATCCGGCGTCACACCCCACTGCTCGATGCCGAACCACTTCCCGCCCGTGCGCCCCCACGCGGTCTGCACTTCGTCGCTGATGAAAATGCCGCCGTACTTGCGGACAATTCCCGCCACAATCTGGAAATACTCCTTCGGCGGTGTGATGAACCCGCCCACGCCTTGAATCGGCTCGGCGATCATGCCCGCCACGCGCCCCGAAGTAGTCGTGCGGATCACCTCCTCGACGTCCTTCGCGCAAGCCACCTCGCAGGAGGGATACTCGAGATGAAACGGGCAACGGTAGCAATAGGCGTTCGGAGCATGAACAATGCCCGTGTTCGTGACTCCCCCGAGCCGCCAACTCGCCTGCCCCGTCAGCGTCATGGCCAACGCGCTCCGGCCGTGATACGAATGCCGCAACGCGATGATCTCCGGAGCGCCCGTGTAACAGCGCGCCGCCAGAATCGCCGTCTCGTTGGCCTCCGTTCCACTGTTGGTGAAGAACGACTTCGTCAACGCCTGCCGCGGAGTGATCTCAGCCAGCTTTTTCGCCAGGGCCGCCTGCGGCTCCGTGGCGAATACCGTCGAGACGTGCACCAGTTTATCCATCTGCTCATGCACGCGCGCCGTCACCTTGGGGTTCGAGTGCCCCACGCTCACCGTCACGATGCCGCCGAAGAAATCGAGGTACTGATTCCCATCCGCGTCCCAAACATACTGGTCCCTGGCATGGCTGATCACCAGTGGTTCGCGGAAATAATGAAACACCGAAGGAAACAGAAATTCCTTCTGCGCCAGAATGATTTCATCCTTGGTCATGATTTACTCCTCCTCTGCGTTCCCCGGCGCATCATGGGCGGCGGGGCGGCGGCTTCGACGAACTGCTCTGATTATGACAATGCGCGGGCCAGGATGCCTCCCCTCGACTTCCGCCGCTTCCGCAAGATATCCTTCGCCAATGCCTTCCTCGTTCGGCCTTCGCTTCCTCTGTTGCGCACTCGCACTTCCCGCGCCGCTCCACGCGCAGGTCCGCAAACTCCACACCCGCGACATGACCCGCCTCAGCCAGGTACAGATTGGGGAATACCTGAAGCGCAGCGATATCATCTTCATCCCCGTGGGCGCGGTGGAAACCAACGGCGTCCTGCCGAGCGACCGCGATTACGTCTACCCGCTCGCCATCGCGATGACAATGGCCGAACAGACAGACGCGCTCTACATGCCCGGGCTCATCTGGTCCTACCCGGGAACCACCGTGATCGCGCCCTCCACTGTTTACCTGCCCATCGAGTCCGGCATCACGCAGTTGAAGATCCTCGCGAAATCCCTTCTCCGCCAGGGATTCCGCAGACAGGTCTATCTCTCCATGAGCCAGGGCCCCGCTCCGCTCACCGCCGGTGCCATGGTCCGCCAGTTCTACGACGAGAAGCACGTGCCCATCCTCTACATCGACATGGACACTTACCTGCCGCGCCTCAAACTTGCCGCGTCCGCGCACGACAAGGTCCTCTTCGGAGCCCACTACATCACCGGACGGCTGGAAGATATCCCCCTCGAGGGTGATTACGGTCCCGCTGAGTCAAAAGCGGCCGGACCCGTGCCCTCAAACACGGGACTCGCCACGTTGAGCAAACTCGGCTTTTCCGGCAGCCTCTTCCTCGGCTCCTGGGTGCCTGACGTGATGGCGCATGGTTCCACTGAACCGCTGCTGCCCGCCAACGCCGCGGAACGCGAAGCCTGGGGCAGGCAGGGCCGCGATCAGATCAACGTCATCGTCCGCCAAATGCGCATCCCCGAGGCCATGGAAGCCCTTCGCCGGCATGACCGCTTCACCCAGGAGGTACTCGTTCCAAAACTTGGAAAATACCTCCCCGCCGCCGGCGACGATCACTGAAGAAACGCGTCACGATCACCTTCGGTTCTCCCTGACCCAGCGCCTCAACCGCGGAACAGCTCAGGATTGACTGGTGACACGATTCGTTTCGACGGCGGCCGCTATCGCATCGGAGCCAATCAGGTCAAGGCAGGAATGCGCAAAGCAACGGTGCGGGTGGAGTGGCGTCTAGACGATTCGATTGCCGTGCGCTATCAAGAAAACTATTTGCAGGTGGAACGCTGTCCGGAGTCGGCCAAGCCGTGTGCCGCGAATTTCGATTTGAAGAAATCGATGCCGGTCTGGAAAGCGGCCCAGGGATCGGGCCACCGATCCGGAGAATGAGACGAATGGTCATTCACGCGAGCGACAAGTACGGGTTCGGGAGAGGCAGCCTACCGAACAGCGCCCTATACAGGGAAACGCAACCGCGCGGGCCGGCTGGTTGGCCGGGATCTAGTTCTTGCTCTGGTGAAAGGTTGTCGCTTCCCAGGAGTTGTAGAGAACGGGGCGCAGGCGTTTATTAGGGAGGATTTCATCGCGGGTGAAGCGGTGGAGGAGGCGGGAGGCTTCGCCGAAGCCGCGGGTGGTGAAGCCGGCATAGAAGGAAGGAGATTCGAGGGATTCGCCAGGTTTGAGAGGCCAGGCGAAGTCGAAGGGGTTGTAGCCTCCGGTGACGCGAACCTGGCCGTGGGTGGATTGTTCGACAGTGAGGCGCCAGTTGCCGGACCAGGCGAGGGCTCCGAACCAGACGCGGCCGTTCGATTCGGTGGCGCGGCCGGTGTCGAGCATGAACCAGGGGTTGGCCTGGTGGGAGGTGAGGCCGCGCCGACTTTCGAGGATTTTCCGTCCGGGGCGGATGGGTTCGCGCTCGAGTTGCCACTCGCCGGCCCAGCGGCCGAAGGTGGTGGTGAGGCGGTAGGAGGAGTCGAAGGGGAGATTCCAGACGCCGGATTGGAGGCTTTCGACGGTGACGGGGTGGGTGGTGCTGTTTTGGATGGAGGCCTTCTTTTCGAGGATGCCGGTGGGGGAGATGCGGTAGGTGAGGGTGACGCGGATGTTGTCGATTTTGTCTTTGAGGTGGATGTGAGGGCTCCGTTTTGGATGGAGTGGGTGACGTATTGGAGGATGACGTCGCGGGCGCCATCGGCGCGGGTGAGTTTGAGGCAGGTTTCAAGGTGGCGGCCGCCGCCCCAGGCGGGATATTCCTCGGGGGTGGTCATGCCGGGGGTGTCAAAGCTGGCCCAGGGAAGCCCGGTGTGGGGGGAGGTGAGATCGGCGTCGCGCCAGAGGCGTGGTCCCCAATAGACCTGCTGGAGTTGATTTTCGTTGTTGACGCCGAAGACATAGCTGACGTCGGCGGCGGAGAGATGCCAGAGTTTGGGGGAGGCGAGGTAGCGGATTTCGGCGTGGAGAGGGAGAAGGGGGGCGAGGAGGAGGAGGGAGGCGAGGACGGGCGGCTTCAGCATCACAATCGTCACGATATCAGAGTGACGCATACGGAGCGAGGATCTAAGATAATAGGTAGATATGCGCTTGCAGTACCTGTTTCCGCTTACGATTTCCGTGGCCAGTCTGTTCGCGGCTGACGTCACCACCATTGAGGAGATTGTCGCCAAGGTGAATGGCGATATTGTCACGCGCACGGAACTCGCCCGCAGCCGGGCTCAATTAGAGGCGGAGTTGCGGCAGCAGAAGTTGACGGGGGCGCAACTGGAGCAGGCGGTGAAGGACCGGGAAGGGCAGATGCTGCGGGACCGGATTGATCAGCTTCTGCTGGTGCAGAAGGCGAAGGATCTGAACATCAACGTGGAGGCGGAGGTATCGAAGCAACTGGCGGAGATCCAGAAGAAGCTGAATATCGCCGATACGGAGAAGTTCCAGCAGGCGGTGCGGGACAATCTGGGGACGCCGTTCGAGGACTATAAGAATGAGATGCGGAACAGCCTGCTGACGGACCGTGTGATCCGGCAGGAGATCCAGGTGAACGTGCCACGGGCGGATGTGCAGAAATACTATGACGAGCACAAAGCGGAGTTCGTGCGGGACGAGCGGATCTTCCTGGGGGAGATCTTCCTTTCGACGGAGGGGAAGAGCGCGGCGGCGGTAGCGCAGATTGAGAAGAAGGCGAAGGATCTGACGGCGCGGGCGAGGAAGGGAGAGAAGTTCCCGGAGCTGGCGCGGGACAATTCGGATTCACAGACGGCGCAGAGCGGGGGCGACCTGGGTGGATTCAAGAAGGGCGAGATGAATCCGGCGATCGAGAAGATGCTGTGGGACAAAGAGAGGAATTATGTCACGGATCCGATCAAGCAGCCGAACGGATTTTTGATATTGAAGGTGATGGAGAAGCACCAGGCGGGACAGGCGAGCCTGGACGAAGTGGAGAATGAAATTCAGAACCGCCTGTTCTCGACGCGGTTTCAGCCGAAGATCCGCGAGTATCTGACCAAGCTGCGGGAAGAGGCGTTTCTGGAGATCAAGCCGGGGTATATGGATGCCGGCGCAGCGACAGGGAAAGACACGAAGTGGAACGATCCGGCGCAGCTCAAGCCGGAGACGGTAACCAAGCAGGAAGTGGCGAACCGGGCGCGTATGAAGCGGCTGCTGTTCGCGATTCCGATTCCCGGAACCACCACGAGACCGAACGCCGAGGCAATGACCTCGAGTTCGAAAGTGGTAAAGAAATAAGAGCAGAGAAGAAGGAAAGACGAGGCACGGGCGGTCCCGTGCGCGATTTATTGCGTCCATGAAATCTCCCTACGTAGCAGAATTGCAGCCGAGCCAGGTGATTACGGCCACGTTCCTGGTGCAGCACAAAGACATCCGGCAGAAGAAGACCGGCGAGCCGTATCTTTCTTTGGTGCTGGGGGACCGGACCGGGGAACTCGACGCCAAGATGTGGGACAACGTCGAGGAGGTGATGGAGACCTTCGAGCGGGACGATTTCGTGAAGGTGCGTGGGCTGACGCAGATCCACCAGAACCGGCTGCAGTTGACGGTTCAGAAGTTGCAGCGCGTGGACGAGCGGGCGGTGGAGTTCGCGGATTATTTCCCTGCCTCGACGCGGGATCCGGAGGAGATGTTCGCGGAGCTGAAGCAGATTGTGGCGGGGTTTGGGAATGCGCACCTGAAGGCGCTGTGCGAGGCATTTCTGGAAGACGCGGAGATCGCGCGGCTGTACAAGACGGCTCCGGCGGCGAAGACGATGCACCATGCGTATCTGGGCGGGTTGATCGAGCATGTGCTTTCGATGTGCGCGCTGGCGCGGTTCAGCGGGGAGCATTACAAGGTGGACGTGGACTTGCTGATGACGGGAGTGCTGCTGCACGACATCGGCAAGATTTACGAATTGACGTATGACCGGAGCTTCGGGTACTCGACGGAAGGGCACCTGCTGGGGCACATGTTCATCGGGTTGCGGATGCTTGATGAGAAGGCGCGGAAGATCGGGGAGTTGCCGCCGAAGCTGCGGACGCTGCTGGAGCACATGATTCTGAGCCATCACGGGCAGTTGGAATTCGGGTCGCCGAAGATGCCCCTTTTCCCCGAGGCGCTTTTGTTGCATCATCTTGATAATTTGGATTCGAAGATGGAAGCAATGCGGCACTCGCTCGAGAGAGACCGGACGCTCGAAGGATTTTTCACGGGCTACAATCCGGCGCTGGAGCGGCAGGTGTTAAAGAAGGAGAAGTACCTGCAGCCTCCGGCTCCGCCGGCGGGGGCGGCCGTTCCGGGAGGGAATGCCGGCACGGCGGCCGGGCGGGTGGAGTCGCAGGGGCGAAAACCGGCTCCGGCGTCGATGTTCGCCGAAAGATTGAAGCAGGCGCTGAAGGAACCGAACGGAAAGGAATAACATGCGGCAGCCGCGGCAGCCCAAAGAGATCCCACCGCCGCTCGAGTTGGAGTGTCTGAAGGCGCTGTGGGCGATAGGCGAAGGGAACGTGCGCGCGGTGCAGGCGCAGATGGAGGCGCGGCGCAAGCTGGCGTACACGACAGTGATGACCT
>JADLBG010000791.1 GCA_020847895.1 Bryobacterales bacterium | reverse complement strand
TCGCGATCGAGCATCAGCGGCTCGAGGACGGGCTTCCCATCGGGACCGGCAAGGGGAGCGCCGTTGTCAGCATAGGCGATGACGTTGTCATAGATGATTTTGCGTTTCGGGTAGCTCATGGCCGCGGAGTCAAACCACGACTTGACGGGCTTGTTCATGTCATAAGGCGGGGCATCCATGCCCGTGGCCTGTTTATAGGCTTCGCGCGTCTGAAAGACGGGATACAGGTAGAGACTGGCGATGCCGTAAGTGGGATAGGGAAGAGCGGACAATTCTACTAAACCTCCGGCCATAGGATACAGGCGCGGATTGGGGACTCTCGGAGATCGCGATGGATTTTGATTGAAAATACGCGAGAAAAAGATTTGAATTGGTGGTGATTGTGGTTCTCGCGGAGCAGGGAAACGAGTAGGGACCGGCTATGGAGGGGGTGGACTAGCGGCGGTGCGCACACGGGCATGGGGGATTCGTGGGGGTGCGAGGAAGAAGGGTCTCGCGGAGCTTTGAGGTCAGCCGTTAATGGACTGATTCATACAGGCGAGAACTTTTTTCGGGTGCGAGCGGTGTAGGTAACAAATTTCGCGCAGAGACGCAGAGGCGCGGAGTTTTTGGAGTTGGGGCTGGCGAGGGGGTGGAAGATGATTGCTCTTTGCGCAGTTAAGACGGTTAGCGCTACGAGGTAGTTCTTTAGGTTTAGGCGCAAGACCGCAGAGTTTTTTGGGGTGGGTTTGGGTGGATTTCTGCCACGGAGGGTTCGCGAACCTCTGGCTGCTAGCCTAGACCCGCCGCGGGAAGCTCACAAGGGGGCGCCGAGTACGCGGAGATCGGAAAGGGAGTTGGAATTACATGGGGGCGATGACGGGTTCCGGGGCCATGAGTTCGTCGGCGTCGGGGGTGGTGTAGAAGAGGCTGGTAGTGCCGAGTTTCCAGTCGCGGAAGTCGGTTCCTTTGGTAGCGGGCTTGATGGCCATGAGCTCGGCTGGGAAGGACGGGGTGATGCCGGCCTTTTTGCATTCCTCGCAGGGGTAGAAGACGGGGCGGAAGGTGTTGTTTTTCTTGCTGCCGACGGAGCCGTAGGTGTCCCAGACTTTGAGAGAGGCGTCCTTGGAGACGGGTTTGCAGAGGCTCATGTAGTCGATCTTGGGGCGGACGACGGCGTAGAAGCCGAAGAGGTCGCTGACGAGGTCTTCGACGCTGAAGCCGGAGTCGGTGAACCAGGAGTAGGGCCAGCTATCCTGTAGACTCTCGAAGCCGATGGAGACCTCCATGAAGACGGCGAGGGCGATGGATTCCTTTTGCTGGACGGTGAGACCGTACTTGACGTAGTAGCTGCGGAAGTAGGAATCGGTCATGCCGAGCTTTTTCATGTCCTGGGCGTAGGAGAGCTTGAAACCTCCGCCCTGTTCGGACTTCATGCCGCGTTCGTGGAGGATCTGGTCCCAGAGGTATTCGGCTCCAATGTAAGGGCGGCCCGGGGATTTTCCGCTGGCGTGTCCTTTATCGATCCACCCGCAATTGCAGGTGTAGACGAGACGTTTGTCGATGTCATTGCGGCTGCTCATGAGGGGTCTCCTATTCGTATTGGGTGATGGTGACTTCGGAATGGGGTTGGCCTGGCTGGATGGCGAGGTAAACGGCAGTCTGTTTGGGTTCGTTTCGAAAGACGATGGGTTTGCCCGGTTCGGGGGGGAGTTCGGTGTAGCCGAGGGGGATGAGGTAGGCGCGGATCTGCCGGAGGATTTCGGGCTGGGAGGCGGTGGTACGGAAGGTCACTTCGTCCTGTGGGGGTTTGGGGCCATCACCGGCGCTGGTGAAATATTGAGGCGAGCCGGCGAGGCCGGGGGTGGGCATGTGGCGGATGGTGGAGGAGACGGAGATGTACCAATCGAAGGAGCCTGGGGACGGGTAGAGGGACTCGGCGAGGCGGACACGGATGACGTGGGCGGCGAGCCAGCCGGCGAGGATGGCGAGAACAGAGGCGGTGAGAATTCTGGCCAGCCGCATGTGGAGAGATATATTAGCAGGGGCGGAGGAGGAGACCAAGGGGGTTATGCGGATCCGGGTGGGTGGGGGAAAGCCTTGCGCATTTCGGCGAAGGTTTTGAAGAGGGTGTGGAAGTTGCGGAGGACGACGGCTTCGATGCGGGAGAGGGCGGTGAATTTCTTGTGCCAGACGTTGAAGACGAGAGCGGCGCGTCCGGCGGCGTCGAGGTTTTTGAACTGTTTGAGGAGGAAGGAGGGTTGGATATCCTGCTCGATGGTGAGGATGCGGGCTTCGAGGGTGGCGAGGCGGGCGTGGCGCCAGAGGGTGGCGGCGAGCATATCGATGAGGAACTGCTCGAAGGGGTTGCGGGGTTGAAACCAGGAGCGGGCTCCTTCGAAGAGGGTTTCGAGGAAGGCGGCGGATTCACCGGGGATGAGGATGTTTTCGAGAAGGGGGTAAGTGGTGTGGTTCAAGGCGTTCGGTCCTTTCAGCCGGTTTGAGGATAGCGCGGGTTCGGAAGAGAATTTGATGGATTCTGGCGTAATTGGTTGATAATAGGAAAAATATTTTGTAGCTTTGGTGGTGAACGCATAGTTTTCGTTCACTGGGGGCGGGAGGATAAGAGGGTTCTCGCAGCCGCAGAACTCGCAGAGGGTTCTTGGTAGGGCGCCAGAACTTCAGGGTTCGAAACCCGCGGCGGGATGGGTGTGGTGTAAGGCCCTCGATACGCACCTGGACCGGGCGGTGGATTTGGAACGGAAGCGCCGGTTTGTGTTGGAAGCGAAGGCGGCGCCGGCTCTCAGTCATCCGAACATCATCACCATCTATGAGATTGGAACGCATGACGGAGCGGACTTCATTGCCATGGAGTTCGCCTAGGCAAGACGCTGGAGGAATTGATTCTGAAGCGGGGGATGGCGGTGAAGGAGGTGGTGCGGGTGGGTGAGCCGCGGAAGTAGCCTGGATGCAGTTTTGTCAGCGAATGGGAGCAACAGCAAGCTGCCGGCAAATCTTGCAGGCAAGGCGGTTGTCGATTTCCGTATGTCGCGGGACAGGGGTTTTGCTGCCATTTGCGGGATTCACGAAGATGGCGTGACGTCCGCCCACGTGCACGGATAGCGGGACAATTTCGATCAAATCGGCTTCGGGCGAGGTCGCGTCGGGGTTAGGAGTTGGCAGCGGTTTTCCTTCCTCGAGGAGGGAGTGGGCGAGGTCTTCCATGGCGCCGGCGATCATAAGGCGGGCGTCGGGCAAGTCGAATCCCTGGCTGAGGGCGCCTGGGAAGTCGAGGGCTTAGCATCTATGTTTCCATGCTACTTGGTTTGCGAAGGGGCGAGGAGAGGTCAGGGCGTGGCTGAAAATTCTGACTCTGCAAGGTCCAGGGACGTGCAGTATCCTTAATCATCACGGCTAGTGGGCTATGATTCCCGAATCGTTTGCGCATTATCGTGTTCTCAGTAGGCTGGGCGCCGGCGGGATGGGTGTGGTGTATAAGGCTTTCGATACGCACCTGGACCGGGCCGTGGCGCTGAAGGTGCTTCCGCAGGACCGGACGGTGGATCTGGAGAGGAAACGCCGGTTTGTTCTGGAAGCAAAAGCGGCGTCGGCTCTCAATCATCCGAACATCATCACCATTTACGAAATCGGCACGCATGACGGAGCGGACTTCATCGCCATGGAGTTTGTCGACGGCAAGACGCTGGAGGAGTTGATTCCAAAGCAGGGGATGGGGGTAAAGGAGACGGTTCGGCTGGCGGCGCAGATGGCGGATGGGCTGGCGAAGGCGCACGGCTCCGGGATTGTCCACCGGGACCTGAAGCCGTCGAACATCATGGTGGATGGGGACGGGCGGGTGAAACTACTCGACTTCGGGCTGGCGAAGTTGACGGACCGGGTGGAGGCGGAGAGCGGGGACAGGACTCTGGTGCATGAGTCGAAGTCGGCGGAGGGGTCGATATTGGGGACGGTGCAGTACATGTCGCCGGAGCAGGCGGAGGGGAAGAAGGTCGATTACCGGAGCGACATTTTCAGTTTCGGGGCGGTGCTGTACGAGATGATTACGGGGCGGCGGGCGTTTCAGGGAGGTACGGCGGTTTCGACGCTGGCGGCGATTTTGAAGGAGGAGCCGAAGCCGGTGGTGGAGGCGGCTCCCGGTACGCCGCGGGACTTGCAGCGGATCATGGAGCGATGTTTGCGGAAGGACCGGGACCGGCGGTATCAGTCCACCAGCGATCTGAGGCTGGCGTTGGAGGAGATTGCGCCGGACGTGCCCGTGCAGGCGGCGGTGAGGCGCAGTAAGGGTGTCTGGTACGCGGGCGGAGTTGGATTGGCGGTTGTTGTTGCGGCGGCGGCTGCCTACTGGCTGACGCCTCGTAGTCCGTTGTTGCCTGCGTACGACTTCCGGCCGATAACGGCGGATGACGGGCTGACGGACTATCCGGCGATTACGCGAGACGGCAAACTGGTGGCGTATGCTTCGGATCGCGCGGGGGATGGGAAACTCGATATTTACGTGCAGCAGCTTTCGGGCGGCCAGCCGATCCGGCTGACGCGGGACCCGGCGGATGATTTCGCGCCGGATTTTTCGCCTGACGGGAGCATGGTGGCGTTCCACTCGGACAGGCAGGGGGGCGGCATTTATGTTGTACCCGCGCTGGGCGGCGATGAGCGGCTTGTTGCGCGGCCCGGGTACTGGCCAAGGTTCTCTCCGGACGGGAAGTGGATTCTTTATTCGGAGCCCGGCGCAATCTGCGTCATTCCCTCGCAAGGCGGGGAGCGGCGCCGGATTGCGGAGGTTGCGCGGATGTTGATTGGGGCGCCGAGGCCCGGGTTCATTTGGTCCCCGGACGGCGAGCGGATTCTGTTTGTGTCCGGCGGGTCGTGGCGCCTCGCTCGCGCAGAGGGAGGCGGGGGTAGCCAACTCTTTGCGTTCAGCAGCCCTTCGGAATGGGTACCGGGGCGAATTATCGGAGGAGACCGTCATCTATGGGAAATGGATGACCGGATCGACGCAAAGACGGTTCCGGAGAGCCGTCGAAGGTGGATTACCAACGGCGCGGGGTGGGAGGCGCAGCCTCGCTCCTCGGTGTCCGGAACGCTGGTGTTTGCCAGCCGGCGTCAGACCACCGACTTATGGCGGCTGGATGTCGATTCCAACACGGGGAAGGCACGGGGCGAGCCTCGCCGGATCACTCAAAATCTATTGACGGAGTACAGCCCATCGGTATCGAAAGACGGCAAATTTCTGGCTTACAGCGTTCAGGACCCGGCTGGTCCGTTGCTGGTGCGGATGCAAAAGCTGGAGAGCGGGAAAGAGACAACCATGGCGGTGGAGAACGGCGTCAGCAACGTGCGGCCGAAGATTTCCCCCGACGCGGAGTGGATTGGTTACACACGTATTTCTCGGAACAATTCCCTTTCCATCTCTGTAGTGAATGTGAAAACGAAGGAAAACCGTAAGCTTTGCGACGACTGCGGGATGATTTATGGCTGGTTCCCTGACAGTTCCAAGCTCATCTTCTGGAGCGGAAATCCCGTGCGGTTTTTCACAATGACCCTGGATGGCCGGGTGTCCGGATTGATTTCGGATCCGAAGAAGAACATTCATGGGGCGGTGGTCTCCCCCGATGGGCAGTGGGTGGCGTTTCACGTTCCTCTCCCGCCCGAACAGAACGTGTACGTTGCCCCATTGCACAACGGGCAGGCCGGGGGCGAGGGGGAGTGGGTCCACATTACGAACGATCAGTTTCACAACTTCATTCCGTGGTGGTCAGAGGACGGCAATCTACTCTACTTCGCTTCCAATCGTGACGGCTTCGAGTGCATTTGGGCGCAACGGCTCGATGGTATCCACAAGAGGCCGGTTGGCGCAGCGTTCGAAGTGCATCCGTTCCATTCGGTGAGGAACCCGATTCCGAATGCTGTGTCATTCGGGCCGGCGGTGGCGCGGGATTTTCTGATCTACAGCATGGGGGACAATACGGCGAATGTGTGGGTGGGTGAGCGGAAGTAGGAACGTGAGAGGATGCAGGCCAATGGCAGCGGTTTCAGGAGGCTTTGCGGTCATCGCGCGGCCTTACCCGATCGGAGAGTTGCTCCATCTCGAGGTCGATGGCACGGAGCACAGCGGCGTGCGTGCGCGCCCGCGCCTCGGCGGGTGAAGCCCACTTATGAAACTCGGTGAGGAGGGTGGTCTCTATCTGCTCGATGCGGATCTCGAAGCGGGTTTGCATTTCGCGAAGTTGGTCTGCAATCCAGTTTCTGTCTTCGTCTGTAAGGCTCATTCGGTGTTCGGTTCCCTCCGGTTTGAATATAGGCGGACGGCACGCCCACGTTCAACCAGGGTGGACGACGCTTTATCGCTCAACCCTTCCTCTCGATCACATCTGCTTCGGGCGAGGTCGCGTCGGGGTCAGGCACTAAAGAGGACAGGCCAGGAGGCCTATCCCACGCGGTAAGGGCGAGGGGCAATATGGTAACCTTGAAGATTCAAAGTGGTCGCTGGTGCCGGCCCGAGTCAGTGAATCATTCGTTCTAAGAACGTATCCTTTCGGAGAGGCGGACTTGATTGTCAGCTTCTTCACGCGGGATCAAGGGAAGTTGCGGGGCGTCGCGAAACGAGCGCGGCGGCCCAAGAGCGCCTTTGGGGCCGGGCTGGAACGGTTGTCGCTGGTGCGGATGCACTATTTCCAGCGGGAAACACGGGAGCTGACCACGCTCGATTCGTGTGAACTGGTGCGGTCTCCGTTTTCCTTACTGGGAAATTTCGAGACGGGAGTGGCGCTGGATTACATGGCGGAAGTGACGGATGAGCTGTTGCCGCAGGGCGAAGCGAATGAGCGGCATTTCCGGCTGCTGGTTGCGGTTCTGGAGTATCTGCAGACCCAGAAGGGCAATGCGGCGGCGGCGTGGCCGGCGGTGCTGTATTTCGGCTTGTGGGCAGTGCGGCTGGCCGGTTTTTTGCCCGCGTTGCGGGTAAAGCCGGAGTCGCTCGAGATTGCGCGAGAGATGTACGAGACACCGATTCGAGACCTGACGGCGCGGGAATGGACGCGGCAGACTGCCGCGGATCTGCGTCAATTGATCAACCGCCTTATCGAAGAACAAACGGAGCGCCGTCTGCAGAGCGCGCCGATGTTAGAGAATCTCTGACAAAGCAGTTAGCTACCGCATGGACACCTTCCAGGAAACAATCTTCAAACTGAAAAAATACTGGTCTGACCGGGGCTGCATCATCCAGGAGCCCTACGACGTGGAAGTGGGGGCGGGCACGATGTGTCCGGAGACCTTTCTGCGCGTGCTGGGGCCGAACCCATACCGGGTGGCGTATGTGCAGCCGAGCCGGCGCCCGGCGGATGGGCGGTACGGGGAGAATCCGAACCGGCTGTACAAGCACCAGCAGTTGCAGGTGATTCTGAAGCCGTCGCCGAACGACATCATTGATCAATACCTGGGGAGCCTGGAGGCGATCGGGATCGACCTGACGAAGCACGATTTGAAGTTCGAGGAAGACAACTGGGAGTCGCCGACGCTGGGGGCGTGGGGGATCGGGTGGCAGGTGATGATGGACGGGCTGGAGATTACGCAGTTCACCTATTTCCAGCAGTGCGGCGGGATTGATCTGGATCTGGTACCGGCGGAGATCACTTACGGGCTGGAGCGGCTGGTGGCGTTCCTGCAGGGGAAGGACAGCGTGTTCGATATCGACTGGACGCGAGAAGTGAAGTACGCCGAGGTGCGGCACGCCGAGGAGGTGCAGCATTCGGTGTACAACTTCGAGATGGCGGACGTGGGGACGCTGTGGCGGCTTTTCGAATTGTATGAGAAGGAGTGCCAGCGGCTGACGGATGGCTACAAGGGTTTCCCGCGGAAGGAACGGTTTCCGGTGCTGGCGGCGTATGACCAGGTGTTGAAGTGCTCGAACCTGTTCAACCTGCTGGACGCGAGGGGGGCGATCAGCGTGACGGAGCGCGTGG
>JADLBG010000790.1 GCA_020847895.1 Bryobacterales bacterium | reverse complement strand
TGATTCCGGACATCGTGACCGCCGGACTCGACACGGTGGGGCTCCGTCTGCCGGCGCATGAAGTGATGCGCGAGGTGATTCGCCGCGCCGGCGTGCCCGTGGCCGCCCCCAGCGCCAATCGCTTCACTGAGCTTTCCCCCACCACCGCGGACCACGTGCGGGCGGCGTTCGGAAACACGCTGGATATGATCCTCGATGGCGGCCCGTGCGAGGTGGGCATCGAATCGACAGTGGTTTCCCTGGCCGGACCGGACCCTGTTCTGCTGCGGCCCGGCATGGTGTCCCTCGAGGATCTCGAAGCCGCGCTCGGCCGGGAAGTGCGCGTGGCCGGCAAGGTAGAAGGCGCGCATCCCTCCCCCGGAATGCACCATCGCCACTATAGCCCGAGAACGCCAGTGTTTCTCGTGCGGGCAGGAAAATTGCCCACGGGACGCGGAGCATACCTCTGGATGCGCACCCCCGCGAAGGCGGAGTATGAACAACGGATGCCCGTGAACGCTACCGCCTATGCGCGGCGACTGTACGAGGCGCTCCATGGGGCTGACGGCCTTGGGTTGGAATGGATAGCCGTGGAGATGCCTCCGGAGACTGAGGAGTGGGCCGGCGTGTTGGACCGCCTGCGGCGGGCGTCTAATGCCTGAAGGCTGGTTCAATGACGTGAACGAGGCGATCCAGAATCTCGAGCGGGCGCATGACGGGGAAGGGGATGTGCACGTGCTGGAAGCCAGGATGCAGATGGCTACGCGGGACATGCAACGGATTTGAGGCTTCCTTGTCGTTCAAGTCGATCCTTACGAATTCCATCCTGCTGGTGGGTTCCAACTGCAGGTGGAAGCTGTGCACGATCAATTTGGATCCGACGCCATGGAAGCGCAAGGTAGCTCCGAATTTGAGAAAAGCACCGGACTGGAATTCGACGCAGCCCTCACGGGGATGGCGATAAATGGAGGGCCCCGCATTGATCTGCATATCCCCGTTCTCGAGCGTCCTCTGGGAAAGAACGCGCACGCCGGTCTTCGTGCGGCGCGTGTCGCACATGCGCTGTAAGTAAGTGCGAATCTGTTTGAAACATTCGTGCGGAGAAGGGAGATCCATGCTCTCCAGGTCCCCGGCCGCCTTCGCCTCGTAAGACCTTGCCGCTGCCGCCTCGTCCCATAACCTACCGGACAAGTTCGCTTCTCCCGAGTAGGAAGAGCCACTCCGCAAACTCCGGTCCGGCGGGAAGGTTACCCTGGGCCGCCTGTGCCAGAACCTCTTCATCGCTCAGATGGAAGTGACTTCTCAACTGCTGGAGACGGTCGGTTACTTCCTGTGGACTCATGGCCGAAGTGTCCGGCCCGATGGAGAAAACCCTTGCGCCAACATAGCTGCGAATGTTGGGAGCGTGATCAAGAAAACGGCCTGCGCCATCGGAGTCCATCCAAAATACGAGGAATGCTCCCGTGTCCAGCCGTCTCCGGTTGATATCGAGAGAGACGAACTTGCTGTCGGTCCAGGAACCGAGTCCTGTCACGAGAACCACTCCTTCGCCGGTTTTCGCCAATTGGTCGAGGAACTGCTCCACCGTCAGATGACCCGCGTTGATTGCCGCCAAAGAGAGCCCGCACTGGACCTCGAGTTCCTCGCGTAGCTCGGCAGCGAGAACAGATTCAGCGGGCGCAATGAGGATGCAATAGCCGGTCTGCCCGGAAGGGTGCAAGTCGATCAACCGGACAATCTCGTAAACGGCGAGGTTATGACTCATTGGAACACTTGCTTCAAAGCAGGATGTACTTCATAACTCGGCTCCTGCCGCTCCAGCACTCTTCGTGTCACGAGAAGTTCCATCGCTTCAGGATCAGACGGGTTGAAGCCGCCACCCGCCAGAAGCCCGCGGAGAATTGACATCTGCATTGTGCCAAGACCCAGGAGATAGCCGTTTCCCAATTGTTCAATCGCGGCGTCGACGTGCCGTGCCTCAATGTAGTCCGAATCGTCGAGATATGCCGCTTCTCCCGCGCTATGGGCCAGCGAGATAAGATCCCGGAGTACACCTCCGGACGCGACGGATAGTTTCTCCATCTGCCGGCTGTCCATCATCTGTTCCGCACCTCTCGCGCGAAGAATCTTGACGAGGAACAGTGATTTCTTCGGGTCCGTAACTGCTGGTGGCAAATGGTGGACTTCGTCAAAATACTCCTTCACTTGCCGCCCGGCGCCATACAATAAGGACAAGGGACCTGTGATCACAACAGAGATCCCCAAAATTTTGACCGCGCGCAGATCCTGCTCGGCGAGGCGCCAGAATTGATCTGGCTTCAGAAGCCGGTCCAAGCCGTCAAAAATACCGTCTATCTCAAGCCCTCTCGCCGCTATGCTTTTTACGAGCACCGAAACATGATTGGCCAGATCATTCAAGTCTCTCTCGAGAGGTGGAAATGGTGGGTTCAAGATGCCTGAAATCGAATACGTGGGGGGATTCAGTGACCGTAACGCCTCCGCTAGTTTTCGCGAACTGCCCCAATCCACATGTTCATAGCCATAAGCAGCTCTCCCTATCGCTTGTTTCGCCTCGATGAGAGCCTTCGTTGGTCCAAACTTCGAAATGACCTCATCAGCGAGACGCATCCCCAGAATGGCCAGCAAAGCCCCGGAGTTAACCTTGCTCAAATCCGTCTCAGCCGAAACGTCCATGTATAAGACGAGCCGCTTGTTATACTTGGACAACTCACGCGCAGTCAGGAGTAACTGCGTCGACTTGCCTGACCCAATCCCGCCCACAAGCAACTGCCGGCTTCCAGGCACGAGGTCCGCCCGCGCGGCCAACTTCTTGTAAACCTGCTGCCCAGGCAAATCACACACTAGTCCATCGTTGATCGCCAACTCTGCCGGCGCACTCGGATTGAATCGCCTCATGAACGCACGGTATCGCTCGCGTCTGTCACGAAGCGTAACTGTCGATTCGTCCGGCATGCGTGCCCTCAAGCCCAGTCTAGCCTCCGCTCCTACAATACGATCTCCCGCCGGCACCCCCGCAAATCCATCTCATACTCGATACTCTCGATCGGAGGCCGCGAATAATGCCACGTCAGCCCGTGCTGCGCGCCCTTGCCCATGCGCGCCACGATCTCCTTCTCGAGAAACGGATGCATGTCGAACACCGTGTACACCTCAGTCACGGTCACATCCGCCCAGGTCACGCCTAATTCGTGGATGCGGCCGTCCATCAGACTCATCACAAACATCGCCTTCTCCGCCAGCGCGCTGAGCGAGGTCTCGCCGCGCCGCACCACGTCGCGCGGATCGAGCGATCCCTCGGGCAGTTCGCCCGCGCCCGCCACAATGAACGTCTTCGGCG
>JADLBG010000789.1 GCA_020847895.1 Bryobacterales bacterium | reverse complement strand
GTCTTTCGGCGAGGTTTATCTTCTGAGTTGGTCCCGAGGGAGACCATGAACCATAACACTGAACCCGGACGCCGCGCCTTCCTTCGCACCGGGGGCGCGGCCCTGACGACATCGCTGCTCGCCGGCCCGAACGGGCGGCGGAGGTGGCCCGCAAAGGCAGGCGCCGGCCCGAAACTGGTGAAGGATTTTCGCGACGTCCTCGCGGATAAGTCCATAGATGCCGTTCGTGTCTCGACGCCCGACCACTGGCATGCCTACATGACCGTCGAGGCGTGCAAGGCGGGCAAGGACGTGCATGTCGAGAAGCCGGCATCCGCGGCGGTGGAAGAAGGCCGCAAGATGGTGGAAGCGGCGCGCAAATACAAGCGGGGGGTGCAGGTGGGCTCCATGTCGCGATCGAGCGTCCTGTTCCGCAAAGCCGCCGGGATCGTGCGCGGGGGCCAACTCGGCAAGATCCAGGCTGTGCGGACGGGGCACTGGACGGGGATTCCCGCCGATTATTTCGGCAGTCCGCCGGACAGCGATCCGCCGCCCGGGCTCGACTGGGACCTGTGGCTGGGGCCGGCCCCGAAGCGCCCTTTCAACCAGAACCGTTTCGGCGTCAATCCGTCGCAATACGGAATCCTGGACCCGAACCAGTTCCCGGCCGGAGCGAAATGGTCGTCGTTCCGTTACTTCTGGGATTACGCCGGCGGGGACATGACCGACAACGGCGCCCATCACATCGACATCATCCAGATGTGCTTTGACGAGGCGGCCCCGGTCTCGGCTGCCGCCATCGGAGGCAAGTTCCGGCTGAAGGACAACCGCGAGACGCCGGACACGCTCGACGCAATGTTCGAGTATCCGGGATTTGCCGTCACCTTCGAAGTGCGGTTAGGCAATACCCAGAACTTCGGCGCGGGCTCAGTCGTGTTCTTCGGTGACCGGGGCACATTATCCGTGAGCCGCAAGACGCTCCGGGTGCTTCCCGAGAGAGGTTCGGACCTGAAACCGCTGGAAGAGACGGTGGCGGACGTCTCCGATGCGAACCGGCCGCATTGGGCCAATTTTCTTGAATGCATGCGGACACGACAAATGCCGGTGGCGGACATCGAGGCCGGCCACCGCTCCGCCGCGACCTGCCATTTGGGCAACATCGCTTACCGCAGCCGTCTTCGCATCGACTGGGATAGCGAAAAGGAAACGATCAGGCAGGCGGAGGCGCGGAAATATCAGGCGCGGGAGTATCGCAGCCCCTGGAAACTCGTGGTGTGAAGGCGCCAGACTCGGGGGGCCGTAACAATCAATTCGTGAAAGGGGACAGCCACATGACACAGCGGATCTTCAAGCTGCAGCTTCTCGTTTTGTGCTGCACCGCCATCGGCACGGCGCAGAACATTACCGGAACTATCGTGGGGACCGTGCAGGACCAGACCGGCGCTCCGGTGGTGAACGCGGGGGTCACCGCGCTCAGCACGGACACCGGCATCCCCTACAGGACCGTAAGTAACGAGACGGGAGCGTACGTTCTGCCCCTGCTGCCCCCCGGCCGCTACGAGGTCTCCATCGAAGTTTCCGGCTTCAAGAAGTTCGTTCGCAGCGGTTTGTCATTGGGCGCGGACCAGCGACTGCGGGTGGAAGCCCACCTGGAGCTTGGCTCCGTGGCCGAGCAGGTCACCGTCAGCGGAACTCCGCCGCTCATCAAAACCGACCAGGCCGCCCTGGGGGATAGCTTCGTGTCGCAAGACTTCATCAATCTGCCGATCAGCGGCAATGTGACGAACCTCATGCAAATGGTTCCGGGTATCGCCGCCAACGCACAAGGTCTGCTAAACGCCAACGTCAACGGCAGTCGGGATACCACCTCCGACTTCAAGGTTGACGGCGCCACTGCTACTAACACCCAAAACGGATTGGCTACCATCAATGTTCCCATGGACGCTGTGGACGAATTTGTGGTGCAGTCGGGCGCCTACAGCGCCGAATTCGGCCGCGGCGTCACCCAGATCAACGTCATCACGCGGGCCGGAACCAACCAGTTCCACGGTGTGGTGTTTCCCGGATTCGGGAGCAGCGTGTTGCGAGCCAACAGCTACTTGAACAATGCGTACGGCGTGCCCAGGCCAGGGGGTAGTTCGCATTCCATCGGGGCGACCCTGAGCGGGCCGGTTTGGCTGCCAAAGCTCTACGACGGCCGCAACCGCACGTTCTTTACCTTCACCTACGCAGGCAACTGGGGAACAGCGCCGCAGCAGAACGTGTCAACGGTGCCGACGCTGGCCATGCGCGCGGGCGATTTCACCGCCCAACCGGCCATCTACGATCCGGCCACCACGCGCGAGACTCCGGGCATTGGAAATGGGTTCACGCGCGATCCGTTTGCCGCCAGCCGGATCCCTGCGTCGCGCATGGATCCGGTGGCGTTAAAGATGCTCGCCAACGGCTACCCGGAACCGAATCTTCCCGGCCCGAACAACTACCAGGCATCCGGTACTAACCAGTCGCAGGGCGCCAATTATGGGATCCGTCTGGACCACAATTTCAACGCCGAAAGCCGTATCACATGGCGCTATTACTACCAACCGTCGGAACAAGCCAACCTTCCCCGGTTTCCCGGGTTCGCCGGCGGCGGGGCCAACGCCATTGTGAACGTGCGCTACACGCCGCAACCCATGTCCGCTGAGTACACCTACGTCCTCCGTCCGAATCTGGTCAATAGTCTGCGCTATGGTTACTACCGTTTCCACCTCGTCCAATCCGGCGCAGACTCGAACCAGGACTGGCCCTCCAGACTGGGTATGAAGAACCTGCCGCCGACTATGTTCCCCACTGTCGCCATCTCGGGGCTGACCGCCTTTGGCGGAGCGAACGTTGCCGAGACCCAGCCGAGCGATAACCAACAGTTCTCCGACAGCCTCGTCTGGGTCAGGGGGCGTCATGCTGTGAAATTCGGCGGGGAATGGCGCCTGTTGAGCTACTGGAATTGGGCGCCCGGCAACGCCGGGTCGGGGAACTTCACTTTCAATACATCGCCGACCTGGAATGCGCAAAACAATCGCGACGGCGTGGGATTTGCCAGCTTCCTGCTGGGACTTCCCAGCAACTCCACCGTGAATCTGGTTCCCAGGGAGCCGCTCAGTTATCGGATACGGTATTACGGGGGCTATGTCCAGGACGACTATCGTGTCAGCAACAAGTTGACGCTGAATCTGGGGATGCGATGGGAAATGTCCACGCCACGCGTCGAGAGGAACAACCGTCAATCTACATTCGATCTCGGGACCAAGCAACTCCTCATTGCCGGGCAAAACGGTAATGCCAGGACGTTGTTTAATAACGCCTGGAAGGACTTTCAGCCGCGGATCGGTTTCGCCTACACCCCGTTTGGCTCGAAGCGCACTGTCTTGCGCGGCGGTTACGGCCTTTTCTTTACCCCCGCCAACGCAAGCGGCACCGGATCGATGACCACCTTGGGACCCTGGCAACAGTCGTATAACTACATCACGCAAAACGACATCACCTACCCGTATTCGTTGCAGGTGGGAGGACCGGCTGTCAGCCTTGATCAGCCATATGTGCTGGGTCCGACGACGGCTGTGACCTGGATTCCCAGGGACTACCCCGACGCGTACATGCAGCAGTGGAGCTTCAACATTCAGCGCGAGATAGTCTCCGGCACGCTGGTGGAGGCGGGCTACGTCGGCAGCAGAGGAACCCACCTATCGTTAAGTTACCAGCTCAACCAGGTGCCGGCGGACCAGTTGGGGCCCGGCAACGCGCAGCTTCGCCGGCCATACCCGGACCGGGGCAACATCCTTGCGCAGTTCAGCCCCGTGGGAAACTCCACCTACCATGCCGGGCAACTGCGTTTTCGCCGCAGGCTTCAGCACGGGCTTTCGGTGATGGGGTCCTACACTTATAGCAAGTCGATTGACGACGCTTCCGGAATCGGGAGCGCTTTCGCAGTTGGGTACTCGCCGGCGCAGGACAACTACAACCTGCGCGCGGAGAGATCGGTATCGTCCTTCAATATGATGCACAACCTGGGATACAGTCTCCTGTGGCAAATGCCGGTGGGGAAAGGCCGGCGCTTTTTGAACCGCTCCGGAATCGCCAATGCGATCCTGGGCGGCTGGAGCGCGAGCCTGCTGTCGACCGTTTTCAGCGGCAGGCCTCTCGTCATGACCACCGTGACCAACACTACCGGCTCGCTGAGCGGCCAGTCGCGGCCCAACCGGCTGCGCGATGGCATACTTTCCGGAGAGAATCGCGGTCTCACGCGCTGGTTCGACACGACAGCGTTCGCACAGCCGGCCCCGTACACTTTCGGCAACGATTCGCGCACCGAACCGGGCCTGTGCGGCCCCGGAGCCGTGAACGTCAACATGATGCTTTTCAAGG
>JADLBG010000788.1 GCA_020847895.1 Bryobacterales bacterium | reverse complement strand
GATCGGCAACTGGAGTTGCGGCATGCTCCAGTCTCGCCCCGACTACGCCACTGGCGCAACTGTCATCGGGTCAATTCAAATTCATCGTCCCCGTCAGAACCACGGGATGAGATCAGGAGTTCTGAAATCCGGCTTTCCCGAACCAGAGGGATGCCGCACGCCGTCCGGCAGTGTGGGGACTGGCGATTCCGCCACCTACGTCAAGGAGTGCGTCATGGCGAGGGAGTGGACTCGGGCTTGCTTTCGATGGGCCAGCAGTTCCACACCACGCCGCGGTTGACCGTAGCCTTCCAGCGCTGATCGAAGCGGCCAGCGATTTCGGGGCGGCCGGCGAGCACATGGCCAAGACCGAGTCGTACGTAAGGCCGGATAACAGCCTCCTCTTTGTCCAGGACCTGTTCCACTTCACTCCACCGGTTCGTGAGACCGCCGCTGTCGAGGAGCACGATGCGTGTACCGATGACGCCGAAATTTTTCAGATGGGCATCCGTGGAAAAGAGACCGAGACTCCAGCCGTCCTGGCGCGTGCGCAGGAGCCTGTCGAGCCATTCTTCCAACTCCTCGAAGTGGTCGTCGCGCGCCAGTTGAACCATCTTCTGGAAGAGCGTGCACTCGACGCGCTCGGCCGCCTCGGACACTACCAGCCATCCCGGCCAGCCTCCAATAGAAACGCGAGTGGGAGGGAACGTGATACGCTTCGGCACAAGATGCGATCCGCCCAAGTGGGTTTGGGCAAGCTTTTCCCCGCGCACGCTGCGGCGGTGATACAGACGAAGCACGTCGCGAATATGGGAACCGTACCAGAGGGTTCTGGGAAAGACGAGGATGGCGCCCTGCACAAGGACGCGGAGGAGACGGATCTGGCGCGAGGGGCGGTCGCGAAGGTGTTTGGCCCACGTGCCGGGCAAAAGGGACTCGAGTTTGCGAAGGCCTCTCCACAGCAGGATGAGGGCAACCATCTCCAAAGGAGAACGCTCGCGGTAAACAACCCAGTTGCCGGAGGCGTACACTACTTTTCCAATGCCCTCGCCAAGACGGCGCAAGCGTTGTTTGGTTAACTCTTCCGGGATGTCCGGCAGAACCTGAGGCAGCGCCGGAGCGCGCGCGGGTTGAGGCGCCACAAAAGATCCCTTTCTCTTTTCCCTTTCACCCTATCGCAATTTCCAGCGCTGCGGCGGGCTTTACAATACTTAACCAAGCCGGACGAAACAGTCTCCCCTGAGCCGCGTTGATAGATGTAGAGGAGAACCAACTCATGACCAAACTGACCTGTTCCCTGATCGCCGCGGCTTTTTCAGCCACCCTGATGTCCGCGCAAGTCCCGGGCGGCCGAGGCACTGGAGGCACGCCGCCGGACCCGCAGCAGATGGCGGAGCGGCGTGTGAATTTTCTCGCGCGCTCTCTCAATCTCACAGACGCGCAGAAGAGCCAGGCGACCACAATCTTCACCAATGCCGCCACGGCGCAGCAGAGTATTCACACCAACATGCAGACCGCCCGCCAGTCGTTGCGTGACGCGGTGAAGAAGAACGATACGGCCGCCATCGATCAGACCGCGCAAACCATCGGCAACCTTACCGGACAACTCACGTCCATCGAAGGCAATGCCGATGCGGCCTTCTACGCGATTCTGACACCGGATCAGCAGGCGAAGTTCGATTCCGGAATGGGACGCGGCTTTGGCCCCGGAATGGGCCCGCGGGGCTTCGGACGCTACCGTCAAGGGAGGGGCAACCCCAATCAGTAACGAAAGATCCCGGCCGGAGGAAGGAAATCCTCCGGCCAGTTCTTATGCGGGGTAAAATGATACTTAGATGAGACCCGCATGCGTGACGTTCGTGCTCCTGGTTTCCCTCATCCCGGCCGCGGCGCAATCCTCCAAGCCAGGCATTGCTCCGGCATGGGATGTCCAGGCGACCTTGAAGCAGCTCATTTCCCAGGTGGAGCAGTACAAGGGGGTAGTGGATAAGTTGAAAATTCAGGACTGGATCCAAAAGGGCGCCCCAGACGCCTATCTGCGCCAGCAGCAGGTGGTGAAAACGGAGGTAAGCTATCTGGACCTGGTGAGCAACCGGCTATCGGCTCAACCGGAAAAGCTTTCGCTGGCGCTCGACGCGCTGTTCCGGCTCCAATCCCTCGAGATGCTGACCGCTTCTCTTTCCGAGGGCGCCGCGCGGTATCAGGACAGGGCAGTCGGAGACCAGTTGAGCGCGCTGCTCACCCAGAATTCGAACACGAGGACGCAATTGCGGCAATACGTGATGGACCTGTCCGTGAACAAGGAAAAGGAATACGACATTGTCGAGCGTGAAGCACAGCGCTGCCAGGCGACGCTGAACCGGCCGGTGACCCCGGCGCCGGCGAGCACAGTGAAGAGTTCCGCAAAGCAGGGGAAAAAGTGAGCGACAGTCTGACGTTTGCATGCAGCATTTGCGGCGAGGCCTCGACGGAGATCTGTGTTTACTGCACGAAGGACTCCTGCGAGAACCACCTCTGCGTGAAATGCGGGCGATGCAGTGATTGCTGCGAATGTGACCTGTATGCCTACCGGGGGCGCCAGGGATTAGGCCAACCGGGCCGGAAACACGCTGCCGAGAACAAGAGCAACGAGGTTCCAGGCCACCAGAACGGCGAAGAACACATTCATCCGGCGGAGTAAGGGAATCTTCTCATTCCTCCAGCAATAGAGCCCTAACAACACAGCGAGCATCTTGACGGCAAGCAAGCCGCTGACCGGATTGGGGGCGAAGTCAATCGCGAACCGGACAAGTGGATTGCCTTCCCGCACGCCCTGGATCAGAAACGCCAGGGTGGTCAGCAGGTCCAACAACTGCAAATAGGTGTATTGGATGAAGATGTTCGTCACTGCGCGTGCAGATCCTTTCCATGACCAACGATAGAGAAAGCAGGGCCGTGGATCAATGAGTCAGCGATTACAGTACCTGGACGGAGCTTTACAGTACGTATCGCATCTCCAGTACCAGTCTAAACGAAAACTCTTAGAAACGGCCGACTTTTTTCTGTATGGAGTCAGGCAAAAGTACTAGTGAACACACCCTTCGCCCAGGAAGCGGCGACGGCGCAGAGATCCGGAAATTGACTGAAGGTCAGGCGTTCGCCAGCCGTGAGCGCCGCGCCCACACCTTCTCGAACGCCAGGGCGTACTGCTCGATGAGGTCTGGCGCTTCTTCGCGAAACAGGGGCAGCTTGATGGCGGTCTGATTCACTTCCCGGGTACCGGGCAGGTCTTGCGGAATGACCACCGGATGGTGCCACCATTTGGCCTCGGAGTAGAGGCGATACTTGTGCTGTTCGTCATAGGCGCCTGGAGAAACCTGGACGCCCTCGGCCCGCAGCGCCTTCACCAGCGTCTCCTTCGGGCAACCCGCCTTGGCTTCGTCGATGAAGAGCACGTGGCTGCCCCAGTAAACGCGCTTGGCCTCCGGGCGGCAGTAAGGGCGCGAGATCCCCGGCAGTTCGATCAGGCGGTCAGTGAGTTTGCGCACCTGGGTGTCCACCAGCGCGTTGCGTTCCTCCATGCTCCGCAGTTGCTTACGGGCGATGGCCGCGGCCAGCGGGTGGATGCGCAGTTTGGGGCCCATGCCGGTGCCCGCGTAAGTGCGGTAAGGGCTGTCGGCAGGGAACGTCGCCGGCAACTCGTAGTTGCCGAACAAGGTGGCGCGCTCGTAGTATTCACGCGTCTGGTACATCCCCGCGCCGCCTTCAATGGCGGGCAGAATCTTGCTTGCCTGGAAGCTGAACACGCCAATGGATCCCCACGTGCCCATGGGCTTGCCCTGGAGCGAGGCGCCCTGGGCCTGGCAGGCGTCTTCCACCACCACCAGTCCGCGCTCTTTGGCGAAGGCGCAGATCCGGTCCATGTCGCACGGGTTGCCGGCCGAGTGCATCACGATGACAGCACGCGTGAGCGGAGTGAGGCGCTTGCGCGCGTCCTCGAGGTCGAAGGTCATGCTGCGGGGGTGGATGTCCACGAACACGGGCACGTAGCCGAAAAGGTGCATCGGCGCGGTGGTTGCCCAGGCGGTATAGGAAGGCGCCAGAATCTCGCTGCCGCGGGGCAGATCCAGCGCGAAGAACGCCGAAAGCAGTGCGCCCGTGCCGTTGCAATGGGCCTTCACGTAAGGAACCCGCAGAGCGCTCTTCAATTCGGCCTCGAGCAGCGGAATCTCCTGGTAAAAGCGGTTGTTGTCGAGCAGGTCGGCCAGCGCCTGCTTCTCATCCGCGCTGTATCTGGGCCAGCGGGTCACCTCGGCCGCGCGTTCTTTCGAAACCTGCACAGCCTTGGGGCCCCCGTCGACAGCCAGGGTCTCCCACGCGCGGGACACTGCCGTACCAACGGCGGCCGCCGTGCCTGCCCTTACAAAAGATCGCCGCGTGCCTCCGCTTCTCGGATGGTCTGCCATGATACTGCCTCCTTGAGAGAGAGTTCAGTCAGAATCAGAATACACCGTTCTCGAGCCGTTCGAGGCACGAAAGTGGCGCGAAAGTGGCACTCTCCCCTTTTCTTTCTGTACAGTTTCGGCTACTATCAATTCACTTCACACTAACTGGGAGGACATCATGCGCCTTGCGATGTCGTTCTTTATGCTCGTGCTCGCCGCCGCAGCCGAGACTACCCCTCTCGACTTCTATCAAGCCATTCGCAACAACGACTTGGCTGCACTTCAATCCATGCTCGCTTCCGGAGCGCCGGTGGACCTGCGCGATTCCCGAGGCAATACCCCGCTGATGCACGCGGCCGCTGTTGGGACCATCGATGCAATGCGCCTGCTGGTGAAAGCCGGGGCTGACGTCAATACCAGGAACGGCTTGGACGCCACAGCGCTGGTTTGGTGCGCCACAAACCCCGAAAAGGCCAGGTTCCTGATCGAAGCCGGAGCCGCCGTCAACGTAAAGACGAAGTTGGGCCGCACCCCGCTCATGATGGCCGCTGGGAGCGCGGGGTCCGCGGCAACGGTGAAGTTGCTGCTCGACAAGGGCGCTGATACCGCGGCCGTGGATGGTCGCGGCGACACGGCGCTGCTCGATGCCGCGGCGGCAAATGAAACCCAGTCCCTCCGCCTCCTGGCGGATCACAAGTGCGACCTGAATGCGGGCGATTTTGCCGGCTTGACCGCGCTTGCCCATGCCGCCGGCCATTCCAATCTTGCCGCGGTGCGCCTGCTGCTGGCCAAAGGCGCGGATGTCAACGCTTCGCATAAGCGCGAAATCAAGGTGCGCAATGGGATCATCGCGGCGTCCTACATCACGGCGCTGATGACCGCCGCCGCAAACGCCGACCCGAGCGTGCTGAAGGCTCTGCTCGATGCGGGCGCAGACGTCAATCGGAAGGACGTTCGCGGCATGACCGCGCTCATGTTCGCCGTCGCTTCCGACAGCGCCAGGGCGGAAACGGTACGCCTCCTTCTCGACAGGGGCGCCGATGCCGGCGTGAAGAGCGGAGCGGACGAGACCGCTCTTGACTGGGCCAATAAATTCGGCAACCCGCGGATCATCGCCATGCTGGGCGGCCAGGTTTCCGCAAGGAAACCTGAAGTTCTCCCGGCCCGCGCGCCGGCAACCGATGCGCGGCAGGCCGTGGAGCGCGCCATGCCCCTGCTCACATCCGTGTCCAAAGAGTTCTTCCGCATGAGCGGCTGCGCCGCCTGCCATCACCAGCATGTCATCGATCTCGCCGCTCCTGCCGCCGCGCGCAGCGGAATCGCCTTTCCAGAGGGTTTCACGCGGAACGAAACACAGATCCTGAAGTCGGAGTTGATGGGAAACCGCGATGCCCTCCTGCAGAACGTATTCATCAGTGTCGATGGTCTTGTCTTTTCCATGCTCGGCCTGACCAGCCAGAAGTATCCCGGCGACGATTTGACCGACGCCCTGGTGTCTGCCATTGCCGCGCGGCAGACCGAACATGGCGACTGGCAGCACTTTCCGCTCGTTCGGCCGCCGCTCGAGAGCAGCCCGTTCGTCGTGGCCGCCTTCAGTGTGCGCGCGCTAAAGCACTACACTATCCCCGCGCGCCGCGCCGAGTTTGAGGAAAGGATCGCCCGCGCGCGCCAGTGGCTCCTCAAGACGCAGCCATCACTGCCGTTCGAGCGAGCCTTCCAGGTTATGGGACTCGAGTGGTCCGGGGCGGAGCGCGCGGTGGTGCAGCGAGCGGTGGCTGGTCTGCGCAAACTACAGCGAGACGACGGCGGATGGCCGCAGTTGGCCACGCTGCCGAGCGACGCCTACGGAACCGCAACCGCTCTCTATGCGCTGAGCCAGTCCGGCGTATCCGCGGAGGATGCCGCCTATCAGCGCGGAGTTCGCTACCTGCTGAGCCGGCAGAGGGATGACGGCTCCTGGCACGTGGCCAGCCGGGCGCCCAAGGTGCAGCCGTACTTCCAAAGCGGCTTCCCCTACGAGCACGATCAGTGGATCTCCACGGCTGCGACGGCGTTTGCGGTGATTGCGCTCGCCGAAGCCGTGCAGCCGGTGAGGCAGACGGCGCGCTTGACTCGTCAGGGGACCGGACAAGCGCACATGATCGCGGCGAAGCGAGTACATTAACGCTTCCGGCACATCCCGACATAGCCCGTCTTCCGGGTCCTGACGGCTCCCGGCGTTCGACTCCGGGTCTGGCATCCCACCTGCTCTGATCCTGGATGTGGTCGTGTCCATGCCAGATTGCCGGGCATGATTTGCACACCAGACCGTGGCGACTGGCGCAAGTTCTGAGGAAGGCACCTGTTGCCCATCTCCCGTCGTGCAACTGGCAGCACCCCCCACAGCCGCCGGCCGAGTCGGAGTAGGGATCATGGTTACCCATAACCCCCTCCACGGATCCGGACGGGCGGGTTTCCCGCATCCGGCTCTTGCCTTAGGTGACGACGCCCATGCGGCGCAGGGGATAGTCATGGTAGATG
>JADLBG010000787.1 GCA_020847895.1 Bryobacterales bacterium | reverse complement strand
GAAAGCGCCTCTCGCAGCACCTGCGGATAGCGTGTATAAAAAGCGCTCAGGTCGATCGGCGTGAATAGCCACTTGTGAGGATTGATCACCAGCGAGTGGGCTCGCGCGGCCCCGTCGAGATAGTGCCTGTACTCCGGCAGAATGGCCGCGTGTCCCCCATAGGCGGCATCCACGTGCAGCCAGACATTTTCCTCCTCGCAGATGTCCGCAATGGCCGGGACGGGATCAACGCTGGTGGTGGAGGTGGTACCCACCGTGGCGACGGCGCAGAAAGGACGCAAGCCCGCCGCGCGATCGGCGGCAATCGCCTGGCGCAGGGCATCCGGGCGCATGCGAAAAGCTTCATCGCTCGAAATCTTCCGCACGTACCGCTGGCCGATGCCCAGAGCCAATGCCCCCTTCTCCACGGAGGAATGGGCATGTTCGGATGTATACAGAACAAAGCCCGGGGAGGCGCCGCGTTCACGAATGTCCGGGTCGGCGAACATGCGCGCGGCAAGAATCGCGTGGAAGGTGCTCAAGGAGGCCGTGTCGTGAATGATTCCGAAAAAGGACTCCGGCAGACGCAGCCACTCCCGCAGCCACCCGAGAGTCACCTGCTCCAGTTCCGTTACAGCCGGTGACGACTTCCACAGCATCCCGTTCATGTTCAGCGCGGCGCTGAGAGCCTCCGCGAGAATGCCCGGACCGCTGCTCGACACCGAAAAATAGGAGAAGAACAGTGGATGGTTCCAAAGCGTGGAGTGCGGCACAATGAGCTTGCGAAAATCCTCGAGGATGCGTTCCATCGGTTCCCCGTGCTCGGGCGCCGAGGCGGGCAGCAGGCCGGTGAGCTGCCCCGGGCGAGTGTCGGGGAGCACGGGGAATTGGCGCGGATCACGGAGATAATCGGCAATCCAGTCGATGACTTCATGCCCCGCGCGTCGGAACTCCTCCGGGGGCATGTCGCGGAGCAACGGATCTTGAGTCATAAACTCAAGTGTCGCAGGGTTGCCGCGGAAACGGACCTACGCATGAACGGACGCGGCTTTCAGCATGTCGGGGAGCCAGATCTGAAACCAGTCGCGAAAAACCTCGGCGTGCCGTCGAGTCTCCGGCGCGAACGGGATCGCGCGCTTCCCCATCTTGAGGCCGCGCGCCTCGAGCGCCTCTTTGATTCCCAGCGGACCGGGGAAATCCGCGACACGGCTCACGAATTCGTCCTGCAGCGCCTCGAGACGGCTGGTCTGCTCGCTGTTCCCCGCCTGGATGGCGCCCTCGAGGGCGGCGAACAATTCCGGCACGGCGCAGGCGCAACTCGATACGAACGCGTCCGCGCCCGCCTTTCTTGCGCGCGGAATAACGCTCTCGTTGCCGGCCAACAGGAGAAAAGGCGTCTCCGCCCGGACTGCCAGCAGCCTTCCAAAATACTCCCAGTCGCCGCTCGAATCCTTGATCCCCGCCACGATTCCCCGCGAGAGCAGGTCAGAGGCCACATCCAACGGGATGGGATTGTGATATGCCGGCGAATGATAGAGAAGCACCGGAAGTTCGTCATTCACCGCATCGCTGTATTGAAGAAAAAATTCGCGAATTTCCGGCGGGTCGTAGTGGTAATAAAAAGGAGGCTGGATGAGAACCGCGGCGGCGCCATTGGAGGCGGCATGGTCCGTGATGGCGATCGCGTCATCCAGGTTGGAACACGTGGCGTTGACGATAACCGGCGCCCGGCTGCGCTTGACCGCCATGTGCGCCAGACGGATCCGGTCTTCCACGGGAAAGTGCGGAAACTCCCCATTCGGACCAAACAGAGTGATGGCGCCCACTCCGCGGGCGCAGAGAAAATCGATCAATTCCAGCGAAGCCCCCAGATCCATCTGGAACGCTTCCGGACGTGAGGGGGTTACAGCCGCTGCAATCGCGCCTTCCGGTTTCCACATTGCCTTCGAGCCAGCATTCTATTCCAACTTACACAAATCCGTCAGTCAATTTCCAACAGAAACCCTCTCTTGCCCACATTCACTCCCTTTGTATTGCCTATGTTCGTCCGGGCGCCTTCGGCTTCGTGAATGTGACCACAAAAAAAATACGCGGGCTGATGCTCTTCCACGAACTGCTTCACGGCGCTGCTGCCGAAATGCAGACCGGCCCCGGCTCGGTCGAGCGCGGTTCCTTTCGGCGGGCAATGGCATATCAGGATCAGGGGCTTCAGTTCCGCAAAAGCACTCAGACGGTCCGCGATTTCCGCTTCCGAATACTCGCCGGGAGTATGGAAAGGCGTAGGGTTCGAATAACCGAGCGCGGCAATGTGAAACCCGGCCGCCTGAATCGAGCGGCCGTGCAGATTCGTCAGCCCGTGGCGCTCGCACATTCCCGCAATATCGCTCTCCGATTCATGGTTTCCAGGAATCACGTAAACCTTCCCGGCGCGCCGGGCGAGCATCTCTCCGGCCCGGTCGAGTCCCCTCGCCCAACTCACGATGTCTCCGGCGGCAAAATAATAATCCGCTTCCATGGCAAGCAGACATTCCAGGGCGCGCAGGTCGCTATGGATGTCTGAAAAGACGAGAAGACGCATGTATCAGGATTGTAGACTACCGGCGGGCCTACGCTGGCGCCAGCCGCAGCGTCTCCCGCAGGGTCGCGTCGTGGCGCACCCGCCAGATGCGGCTGTCCAGGTAATAATGCGTGAACCCGAATCCGCAGAACAACCCGAAGGCGATGTCGGAAACTCTGCCCAGAGCGAAGCCGGGCACACGGTACAGCAGGCTGAAGCAGAGGCCGGCTGCAAGGTAGAGGGCGAGGCTTCTCGCCACCGCAACCGGAATCCGGCCAAACCGCGACACCGCCGAATCCGCGGTGTACTTGTTCCGGTTGTGAAACCAGACGATCGCGTGATATTGCAGGTTGTGAACAATGGTCACCGTGGGGACCGCGGCCTTCCAACTCATGAAGGTGAACGTCAGCCAGTGCAGCGGAATGATGCCCAAAAGCAGCAATAGCTTGGGCACGTTCCAGCGCGGCTCCCGCGCCAGGCGCCCGGCGTAGAGACCGGCCAGAACCAGCAGCGCCGTCCAGAACACGGCTTCACTGCCCGGAAGAACGTGGTTGAGAGCGAATCGCGCGGGAATGCCGAGTTCCTCCGGATGCCTGACAAAGAACCGCAGAAACGGAGGAGCGGTCAGCATCACCGCAAGGAACCAGGTGTCCAGTTTGTTGGAAGACGGCGACAGGTCCTTGTTCTTCACCTTGTAGAGCATGAGAAAGCCGTAGTGCTGCCGCACCACGTGGTAATACGCCCAGACACCCACAAAGATCGCAAGAATCAGCTTCCACCCGGCCAGAACCATCAGCGGTCCGGCGGCGAAGCATACGATCAGGCTTCCCCAAAGCAGCCCCCTGTTGCGCCGCCGTTCCTCGCGGTCCAGGTAGGTCCGTGAGACGGTCGCGAAAATGTGCGTTCCATCCAATCCTACACTCCAGAACCACCACAGCCAGGAAAACGGCGCGTGAAACACCAGCGTCAGGGCGAGGTACACATATCCGGCGGCGCAACTCCCGATGACAAGCCCCAAATCCACCGGCCGGCTGATGATCCAACGCGCATTCATAGAGCCTGCGCGAATGCCTCGAACAGGCGCGTGTCCGGAACATGAGAGGGAACGCGATCCTCCGGGTGCCACTGCACGGCCACAACGAAACGCAGGCCGGGGATTTCCAGCGCTTCCGCAATCCCATCCGGCGACCGTGCCGAAATCACCAGATCCTTCCCGGCGCGCTGCACCGCTTGATGATGGCGCGAGTTCACCGTGTAGGAAGCCGCGCCCGTAATGCGGGCCAGCGCGGTGTCCGGCTCGGGCGTAACGGGATGCGCGTCATCCACGCCGGGCACGCGGTGCATCCCGGGCCGGTCCAGGTGTTGGATGAGATCGCCCCCCAACGCGACGTTCAGCAACTGCATGCCGCGGCAAATGCACAGCAGCGGAAGGCCGGCTTCCAAAGCCTCCCTGGCAAGCGCAAGTTCCATCCGGTCCCGCTCGTCATCCGGCTCATCGGACTCCCGATGCCGCCTCTGCCCATACAGTGCGGGGTTGAGATCGGTTCCCCCGCTGATGAGCAACCCGTCCAGACCCTCGAGAGAAACCGGGCCGGGTGGAAGCAACGGCACTGGCTCCAGTCCAACAGCCCTGACCGCCTTCGCATAGGGAACCAGTTTCTCTTCCAGCCGGTAGGTGATTCCCACCAGCTTCGCCATCAGCGGACCTTGTTGCCGGCAATGTAGACGGCTTCTATGCTGCGCGAATTCTTGATGTTGTCCAGCGGATTCTTGGCAAGAACCACCAGGTCGGCCCAATGGCCGCTCTCGAGCGTACCCAGATCCCTGGAGCCCAAAAACTCCGCCGAGTTCTTCGAAAAGCTCGTGATGATCTGCATCGGCGTAAAGCCCGCCTGCGCCATCAGGTCCATTTCCAGGTGTTCGCTGAACCCGCTGAACCGCGCCGGCGGGCCGCTGTCCGTGCCGAAGGCCACCTTCACGCCGGAATCGTACAGCTTCTTCAAATTGCGCTGCGCCGTCGCCAGGAAGCCCGGATACTTCGGCAGGTCATGATCCGCGTTCTGCTTCTGGAGGAACGCATCGCTGCGCAAAGTGCTGATGACCGCGGGCGTGGTCCCCATGGTGAAGAAAGGATCGCTCAGAAAGGCCGGAGGCTTGGCGAAGGCGAACGTGGACATCTCGCGCGCCAGCGTCCCCACCTGCCAGGTGCCGTTCTTCTTCATCGCCGAGATCAGCGCCGCGTCCACATCGCGGTCGCGCACGCTGTGCACGCATGCATAGAGCCCGTTTTCCGCAAGCGCCTTCGCGTCGTCGTAATAGAAGATGTGGGCGCAGGTGTTGAGGCCGTGCTTCTTCGCCGCCTTGATGATCGCGGCTGTAATGGGCGTGGGGATCTTCT
>JADLBG010000786.1 GCA_020847895.1 Bryobacterales bacterium | reverse complement strand
GGCGGGGGCGGAGTTGCCGAAGAAGGTGAAGTTTGAGAACGCGAAGGTGCGCGTTTCGGAGGTGACGTATCTGCCTGGGACGCCGCGAACCCGGTATATCCGGCCGACGGACCAGGTGATTGTGTTCATGGACGACTGCAAGTACCGGCGTACGGATTCGAAGACGGGGGAAAAGACGGTGAGGGAGCGCAGGAGCGGGGATGTCATTTTCCACGAGAAGGGGGAGGACGCGCCGGTTCTGGAGAATCTGGGAACGAAGCCGTACCGGACGATGGTGATCGAGTTGTTGAAGCCCTGAGGGCAGAGCGAAGCGCGCCGGATCGCGCGGAGGCGTATAATAACCGCCGGCGGTAATTTGGTTGGTTCCATTCCTGACTGCGTGGACTGGTAACGCTGAAGCGTGGCACTGTAAGGGCAGCAGGAGTACGGTGTAGAGAGTGTATCAAGGAGGTCTAAGATGGCACGGTATCTTCTACTTTGGGAACTTGATAACACAAGAATCCCCGAGGATCTTGAAAAACGCAAAGCCATGCACCAGGGCTTTCAGGAGATCGTCCGCCAGCAGATGAAGGCAGGCGAAATCTCACAGTGGGGAGCTTGCGCCGGAGAGGCGAGGGGCTTCTGTATCGTCGATGGCTCGGCCGAGGACGTGCACAAGCTAACCGGACGCTGGATTCCGTGGGTCTCGTTTCAGGCGAGGGAGGTGCTCTCCATCGAGCAGGTGATCAACGCGACCGCGGCGATGTGAGTTGCCCGAACGCTCGTAGCTCGTGATTTACTTAGGCGGGGCCGCGCCGAGGAAATCGGCAGCGATCCTGACAAACTCCTCGGGGTGCGAATTGATCGCAACGTGGCCTGCGTTCGGGATAATCCAAAGCCATGAGTTACGGATCGATTGGCGCATGAGGACGGCAAGGGATAACGGGATGAATTCATCCCGATCCCCCTGCACAATCAGCGTCCGCGCCCGAATTGTGCCAAGTTGCGGGGGCGTGAAGTTCACGTCATCATAAGAGTTCGCGAACGAGGAGAATTGCCTCATCAGAGCTTTGATCTGCTCATCGCCGTACCGGTGAATCTGGCGCAGCCGCTTCAATTCCCTGGTATTCTCGTTTGCGGTCATGCTTTCTGGCGTGTACTTGCGCATGATGGCCCTGGTTTGCTCGACCCAATACGGCGGAGTGCCGATGAGAACCAGAGCCTCGATCTTGTCAGGCCGCGAGATCGCCATGTGCAGCAGCGCGCAGCCACCGGCACTGATGCCCATAGCTGCGAACCTGCCGATACCGAGTGATTCAAGCAACGCGAAGACGTCATTCGCCGCCTGTTTATGAGTGAATTCGCCGGATGGGTTTGTCGAACGCCCGTGACCACGCAAGTCCGGCACAATCACCTGATGGTTCTTGGCAAACTCCGGCGCAAAACGTTTCCACGCTTCGCCGGAACTGGCGAACCCATGCAGGAGAACAAGCGGGCTGCCGCTCCCGTGTACTTCGTAGTACATTCTGATCCCATTGACCTCTGCAAAGGCGCCAGTGACTGTATCCTGGGCGTTGCACGCCGCACAACCAGCGGTCACAATGCCAACTACAACCAACAGGGTAATCGGCGTTGTCATGTTCATCATTGTCTCACTCGGTACGGTTGGACTGAGTCGCGGCGCGGCCGAGTGACTCAAAGCGGCTAATTTGGGGTTGCAAACGCGGCCGGACGCCGGGATGAGTCCCGGCGCGGCAGCCAGGAGTGGCTGCGCCACGGGGGTTATGGTTGGCCGTAGTAGGCGGCGGCGCCGTGTTTGCGAAAGAAGTGTTTGTCGAGCAGGGGTTGGGGGATGGGTGTTGAGGAGGGGTTTAGGGCGAGTGCGCGTGTGGCCAACTCAGCAACCTCTTCGAGGATGACGGCGTGGCGGGCGGCTTCCATGGCGGATTGGCCCCAGGTGAAGGGGGCGTGACCGGAGACGAGGACGGCGGGGATTTGCAGGGGATCGAGGTTCTGAAAGCGGCGTGCGATGGCGCGGCCGGTGTTCTCTTCATAATTTATACGGATTTCGTCAGCGGTCATGGGGGCGGTGACGGGGATGGGTCCGTAGAAGTAATCGGCGTGGGTGGTTCCGAAGCAGGGGATCGCGCGTTGGGCCTGGGCAAAGGCGGTAGCGGCGCGGGAGTGGGTGTGGACGATGCCTCCGATAGGGAAGGCGTTGTAGAGGACGAGATGAGTGGCGAGATCCGAGGAAGGGCGCATGCCTCCTTCGATGATTTCGCCCTGGAGATCGACGATGACGAGATCGGCCGGGGTCATTCCGTCGTAGGGGACGCCGGTCGGCTTGATGACGACGAGGCCGGCTCCGCGGTCGATGCCGCTGGCGTTGCCGAAAGTGTAGAGGACGAGGCCCTTGCGCACGACTTCGAGGTTCGCTTCGAAGACCTCTTCCCGCAATTCTGGAAGCATCATTTGTGCCAGTACATCTCCCAGCCGAGATATTTCGTAGCGGCTTCGTGGACGGCGGCGGCGCTGTTGCTGAAGTTGGCCGCGACGTGATGTTCGAAGCCGGTTTCGCAGATGTAGCGGAGCAGATCCTGGAGACGGGGGATTTCGACGACGCCGGCTCCGCCGAAGGTGTGGAGGGGGTCGTCCGTGAAGCGGCCTTCGCCGATGTAGCCGCGGACTCTGCCGGTGGTATCGTGCGTGGAGAAGCGGGCGTAGCTCATGGGGCCGGCCTTGAGCTTGCCGACGCAGGTTCCGAAGGTATTCAGCTTGCCCACGGTTCCGGCAATGATTTCCTGGTAGTCCATCTTCACGGACTCGAAGAAATGTTTCGGGAGATTGCTGCAATGGAAGCAGACGGCCTTGTTCGGATCATCGCCGTAGTTGTTGTTCCAGTCGAGGAGAGCGCTGGGGGTTTCCGAGGCGAGGCGCAGGGCGTGCATGCCCACGACGCCGGGGACGTCCACTTCGCAGGCGCTCGACATGAGTCCGTTGCTCATCATGCTCATGACGGCGCAGGGGACGACGCCGAAGTATTCTTCCATGGAGGTCCAGCACTGGACGGCGCTGATGTCGAGGTCATTGGCAGCCATCCATTCGTCGATGACCGCGCCGAGTTTGGCCATTTTGATGAGCGCTTCGGCGGGGATGCCTTCGGTGGAGACATAGGCGCGGATCTGATCGAGCTTGGCGGTGACGGCGGGATCATTGTCGCGGCGTTTGCCGATGCGGCCGAAGATTTCGGAGAGGTCGATGGGCTCGATGGTGATGCCGTTGGCTTCGAGGATTTTTTCGCTGTAGCGGACGGTGTTGAAGGCGGCGGGTCGTGCTCCAATGGCTCCGATGCGGAGGCGGCGGAGGCCGTTGGCGACGCGGCAGACGGCGGCGAACCAGGCGAGGTCGAGGGCGAATTCCCGCGAGGACGGCGTCTCGGTGTGGAGACGGGTGAGGGAGTAGGGGATGCGATACTGCTGAAGGTTGTTGCAGACGCTCATTTTGCCGCAGAAGCTATCGCGGCGGTCGGCAATGGTCATCTTGCCGGCGGTGTCAGGGAAGGCTTGGATGAGGACGGGGACGTCGAGTCCGGCGGAGCGAATGGTTTCGGCGATGGCTTTTTCGTCGCCGAAATTGGGAAGGGTGACGATGATGCCATTGATCCTGTCGCGGTGCTCGCGGAAGAGGCCGGAGCAGAGGCGGGCTTCCTCGCGGGATTCGACGGCTCCGTGGCGGGTCTGCTCAGGTGCCGGGCACACCACCCCGTAGCCGGCGGCTTCGAGAGTGGCGATCATTTCGTCACGCCCGTGGCGGGCGAGGTGGCCGGGGAAGAATCCGCGGTTTCCGACGACGAGTCCGAAGGTCATTTTTGGCTTCACGAACGATTTCTCCTGGAGGGCGCATAGAGGTACAGGTAGATTGCGCCCAAGACAATCAATAGCGCACCCCACCAGATGGCGGCGTGGAGGTTCCAGAGCACGACTTCGGTTTTGGGAGGATGGCTAAGTCCGTAGATGCCCGCGCCGGTAATGAGCACACCGTAGATGAGCAGCAGCGCGCCAATGAAGAACCAGATGGAGATGACCTCTTTGCCATGGGACATAGGATTTACCAGAAGTAGAGATTGAGGATGAAGAAGACCACGATGACGATGGCGGCCCAGAAGACGGGGCGGTGGTGGAGGGGGATGGATCCTTCCGCGGGGATTTCGGTGCAGCCGTAGACCAATCCGGCGAGGCTCTTTTCGGGCAGCGGGGTGGTCATCATGCTGACGATGCAGGTGACGGCGACGCAGATGATCCAGGACCAGAGGCCGCGATACATGTTTTCAGCCATGTCGCGGGCATCGGGGGAGAGGGCGATGATGCGGAGAGCGGAAGGATCGGCCTTGACCCAGGCCCACATGCCGATGGAGGAGAGGGTGCCGGCGAGGAGTCCCCAGAATCCGCCGGCGGGCGTGGCGCGCTTCCAGAGCATGCCGAGGAGGACGGTGCCGAAGAGGGGAGCGATGAAGAAGCTGAAGAGGGCCTGGACGTAGTCCATGATGCTCTGGAATTGCATGACGAGGTAGGCGGCGCCGATGCTGACCAGCACGCCGGCGATGGTGCACCAGCGCCCCATGCCGACATAGTGGGCGTCGCCGACGTCTTTGTTCATGAAGGCGCGGTAGATGTCGTAGGTCCAGACGGTGGCGAAGGCGCTGACGTTGCCGGCCATGCCGGACATGAATCCGGCGATGAGGGCGGTGATGCCGAGACCGAGGAGGCCGGGGCCGCAGTAGCGGGCGAGCATGAGCGGGAGGACTTCGTTGTAGCTGTGGCCGCCGGAGGCGACAGCCGCGCCTTCGCCGGTGAGTTTCATGGGGAGCACGCCGAGGCCGAGCAGGCCGGGGAGAATGACGATGAAGGGGACAAGCATTTTGAAGCCGGCCCCGATGACGGGCGCCATCTTCGCCGAGCGGAGGTCTCTGGCGGCGAGGACGCGCTGGACGACGAGGAAATCGGTGGTCCAATAGCCGAAGGAGATGACCCAGCCGAGGCCGAGGACGATGCCGGTCCAGTGGATGCCCATGGGGTTATCGGAGAAGGAACCGAGGGTGCGCCAGAGGTGGGTGTAATCCTGGGCGGCGAAGTTTTGGGCGATGCGCTTCTGGAGGCCGTCCCAGCCGCCGGCTTCGATAAGCCCGAGGATGGGGATGAGGAGGGCGCCGAGCCAGATGAGGACGAATTGGAGGACTTCGTTGAAGATGGCGGAGCGGAGTCCGCCGAGGGCCACGTAGACGGCGACGGTGAGGGAGGAGACCCAGATGCTGAAGTTGATGTCCCAGCCGAGCACGACTTTCATGACAAGGGCCATGGAGTACATATTGATGCCGCTCATGAGGACGGTCATGAAGGCGAAGGAGACAGCGGAGAGCGCGCGGCTCGGTTCACCGAACCGGAGTTGGAGATAACCGGGGACGGAATGAGTTTTCGAGATGTAATAGAACGGCATCATGACGAGGCCGAGGAAGAGCATGGCGGGGATGGCTCCGATCCAATACCAGTGAGTGGCGAGGATGCCGTACTGGTAAGAGGCGGCGGCCCAGCCCATCAGTTCGAGGGACCCGAGGTTGGCGGAGAGGAAACTGAGGCCGGCGATCCAGGCGGTCATTTCGCGGCCGGCGAGAAAGAAATCCTCACCCGTGCCGGACTGGCCTTTGAGGTAGAAGCCGATCAGGAGGACGGTGACGAAATAGATGGCGATGATGGCGATGTCGACGCTTCCGAGCGAAATGAGGCGGGCAGGCGCCTGGAGCAGCAATAAAGAGGGGATGACAGGCATGAAGGGATAGGCCTTTTACCTTTCCTGAATGGGAAACTCTTTGTTATCGGCACGCGAGGCGCGGAAGAGAGCGCGAAGATCGGCGACGATGGCGGGGTTTTCGGCGGCGACGTCGCGGGTTTCGCCGAGGTCATGTTCGAGGTTGAACAGTTCGAAGTTCATGCGGGGGCGCTGGCGGACGAGTTTCCAATCGCCTTTTCGGACGGCCTGCTGGAAGCCGCCTTCGTGGAATTCCCAATAGAAGTGGTCGTGAGGCTTCTGTTTTTTTCCGAGCAGGGTGGGGAGGATGGAGAAGCCATCGATGCCGGCGGGCGCGGGGAGGCCGGCGAACTCGGCCGCGGTGGGGAGGAAGTCCCAGAAAGCCCAGGGGAAGGCGCTGGTCTGGCCGGGGGTGATTTTACCTTTCCAGCGGGCGATCATGGGGACGCGGACGCCGCCTTCGTAGAGATCGCGCTTCGTGCCGCGAAGGACGCCGGAGCTATGGAAGAAATTCGCATCATGGTTCCCTTCGTGGTGGGGGCCATTGTCGCTCGCGAAAAAGACGAGGGTGTTTTCGTCGAGGCCCCTGGCTTTGAGGGTGTCGAGGACGCGCCCGATGCCGGTGTCCATGCGGGTGATGGCGGCGGCGAAGGTCCGTTCGACTTCGGGCCAGTCTTCCTTGGCGTAGACGCCGAGATCGGGGCACTCCATTCCGTTCTTCTGGAATCGCCCGAGTTCGTTGTTGGCGTGCGGGATGGTGTAGGTGAGGTAGAGGAAAAACGGTTGCCGCGTGGTTTGACGTTCGAGAAAATTGACGGCTTTTTCGGTAAATAAATCGTTTGAAAATGTTTTGCGTTGATGGAACCAGTTGTCGGTGAGGAAGATTTCCGTGCGGTTTTCCCAGATATGTTCGGGGAAGGAGGTGTGGGCGTGCAGTTGATTGAGGTAGCCGAAGAATTCGTCGAAGCCCTTGGAGTTGGGGGTGCTGTCCATGTCGAAGCCGCCGAGGCCCCATTTGCCGAAGAGGGCGGTGCGGTAGCCGGCGGATTTGAGGAGCGAGGCGGCGGTGGCTTCATGGGGCGCGAGACCGAGTTCGGGCTTGCGGTTGCCGCGGATGGTGGCGTGGCCGGTGTGTTTGCCGGTCATGAGACAGCAGCGGGAAGGGGCGCAGACGGTGCTGCCCGAGTAGGCTTGGGTGAAGCGGATGCCTTCGGCGGCGAGGCGGCTGATGTGCGGGGAGCGGATGCGCTGTTGGCCGTAGCATTCGAGGTCGCCGAAGCCGAGGTCGTCGGCGAGGATGAAGAGGATGTTCGGGCGAGTGGGGGCTGGTTGGGGGAAGGCGGCGGTGGCGGCGGCGGCGCCGAGGAGGTGGCGGCGAGTCAATTCCATTCCAGGCAGTCTATCAAGATCCCATAGTATGGGAGGAGGCTTTCGAATCATGCACGCGCGAAGCACGGCAGGTGGGTACGACGCGGAGCAACGATTTCCCGACGACGGAAGGCGCCTATCAGCGGGAGCGGAGGGGCCGCTCGGACATTTACGTGACCAAGATCGATCGGGAGGGGAAGCCGATGGTCTACTCGACCTTGCTCGGGGAATCGGACGAGGATGCACACGCGGTGGCGGTGGATCGTGAAGGCGACGTGTATGTGGCAGGCCTCAGTCTCTCGGCTTCGTATCCTGGTTTCGTGAGCCACAGCGCGGGCGAGGTCGTCACCAAGCTACGGGCGGATGGGAGGGCCGTACTCTTCCCGGTTACGATAGGCGGCAGGATAGCCGCAATGGCGACGGATACGGCGGGGAGCGAGTATTTCTGCGGCGCGGCGGGCGCCGGGCATTTGGCGGTGACGCCGGGTGCATTCCAACCCGTGGCCGGCGGAAGTAGCGCAGGGTTTGCCGGCAAACTCAACTCGACGGGCCAGTTTGTGTACGCCAGCTACCTCGGCGGAGCATCCAGTGGCAGCGATCAAGCGCAATCGATCTCCGTCGATGGGCAAGGGAACGCCTACGTTGCCGGTTCCGCCTTCTCCCCGGATTTTTCGACGAAGAAAGGGGCATTCCAGGAGAACTTTGGAGCGACGATGTGCTCGAATCTCCCTTGTTCGAGGGGTTTCGCGGCAAAGATCAACCCCTAGCGCCGGGTACGGTAGGGATTTATCAAGCCAATGTCCGCGTGCCGGCGGATTCTCCGGGCGGGTCAGCATCCAGTTCCGCCGCAACGTCAACTTCGGATACTTCGCGGTTCCCGTCCCCATTGACGTCCAATAGAGTGGGGCACGGCGGCTAGCCGCGCGTCCCGCTTTGTGGCATCCTACG
>JADLBG010000785.1 GCA_020847895.1 Bryobacterales bacterium | reverse complement strand
GATCGGCAACTGGAGTTGCGGCATGCTCCAGTCTCGCCCCGACTACGCCACTGGCGCAACTGTCATCGGGTCAATTCAAATTCATCGTCCCCGTCAGAACCACGGGATGAGATCAGGAGTTCTGAACTTTTTCATTTCGGGTCTCCTTTTCTTGACCTTCCGCAAAGCCAAGGTGCAACACGTAGACCAGACCGTTATCCACGGAAAATAGACGAGTTGCCAGTGTATTGGCGGCGCATGGCATGCAGAATCAGCAAAGACCGGCAAGGAACCTGCAAAGTTTGCATCAGGCGGGTCCCACACGTTCCGCCTACAACTTGATGCGGCCCCCTCAGAAGACCGAGAAGCCAGTGCAGGTCTTCTTCTCCCCGCAGCGGCCGCATGTGGCCCGCAGGCGCTCCACATTGCCAACTCCAGCGCTTGCCTCGCGCGCCGCTTTCGCAACTGGCGCTTTGGCCAAACGGAGCAACTCGGAAAGGCACACGTCGCAATACCGGGAGGAGGAGTGCTCGCGGATGTATTGCTCCACTTTCCGCTTCACATTCACATCGGCGCCGGCGCTCTGCCGCGCGGCCGGCCTCTTCCTCGACACGCCGAGCGCCTGCTCCAGCAGTTTCTCGAGCAACTGCTTCTCGGATGCGGTCATGACGCGCGTGAAGTTCGCGGGCCGGTCATCGATCACCTTCTGCAAACGCTGCAGCCACCGCAAGGAATCCGCGGCCGGATGATCTTTCAATTCCTGAATCAGACGGAACGCGGCGCCGAAGTCGGGCACCTCGCGATAACAGGCAAGCGCCTCCTTGGAGTTCCCCGCCTGTAAGTAACGCTCGGCGGCTTTCGCGTATTCACGCATGCCCTTGAGGCACAGCGCTTCGCGTCCGTAGTCGCGTTCCGCCATGCTCTCGAGTGCGTCGAGCGCCGGCCGGAACTCCTTTGCCTGGATCAGCGACTCCACGGCCCTCGATAGCAGCCTCTGCTTTCGCCCCGCGGCGTCGGGAAGACTGAGGGCTTCGTAAAACCGCGGCAGCAGTTTAGAAAGCATGGCGACATTCGCCGGCACACGCATGCCGCCCTCTAAAACCTCCAGCCAGTGGTTCACCTTCGGCCCGATGCCCGTAAAGAACCATGGTGGCAGTTTGCCGGCCTTGTCGATGATCTCCTGCATCAGATAGCCCAGCGGCACTAATGCGTCACGGTCTGACGCGGCGTTTTGTACTTCCCGCAGCCGGTGGATGATGAGGACCATTGCCGCCTCACCGGCCTGCGGCGCCACCGCCCCGGCGTGCGTGAAAAGGTCCGGACTCCCCAGGTCCGGCCCCAGTCTGACCCCGTTCATGCCAAGCTGGAAACATATCTCCAGCACCGAACGATGCGCCGCTTTCCGCAGTTCCATGTCGGAGACGAAGTTGCGGCTGCCTTGCTGCCCCAGCAGCGTCACCGCCTGGTGCGCCCGCGTCCACGCAACCTCGGGACGGATGGTGAGGTATTGCCGCGCATCCTGCATGCAGCGCTGGATGCGCTCTTCGACGTCAAGCTGCTCCTCCGCCAGCGCCTTCTCGACAACCGAGGGAATCGAGAGCGCGATGCCTGTAGTCTCCTTGTGCGGATTGAAGAAGGAAAGCGTGCGCGATACGGTATCAGCCTTGGGCTCGATATCGAGCCAGATCAGGCGTTCGGTAGGCCGGCTCAACGCCACGCGGAGCTTGTCAATCGCCAGCCGCCGCCGGATGCTCTCGATATCCGCGGTCGTGAGCCGCGAATGCCCCATGGATTGGATGCGATCGAGCAGCTTTCCCGCGTCGAGCAGGCATACCGTATGAAAGTCGAGCCCCTTGGCCTCGTTCACCGACAGAATCGAGGAGTGAAACTTTTCAGGAATCGCCTTCGGGATGGTGTCATCCATGGCGATGAGAGCAAGCCCCTCGCGCGCCGCCAGATCAGCAAGCAGGACGTTGAGTTCTTCCCCGGCGGTTGCCGAGCAATAGAACACCTGGTCCGGTGATTCGTCGTCAATCTCGGCATAACCCGTTCCGGACGGGCGGTCTCTCTTCTCTACCTCCACATAAAGATCCCAAACATGATTCACCACCTGCGCGATCTGTTTCGGACTGCGCAAGTTCGAAGTCAGGCGGAACTCCTGCGGAGTGGCCAGGAAGTGGTGCAGCAAATCGCTCATCCAACCCCACTCGAAATCGGTGGGACGCACCGTTTGCGCTTCGTCGCCGGCGGCGAGAAAGGCCACGGCGTGTCTTCGTTTATCGCGGATGGCTGCGCCAAGGGCCACCAGCACGAATGCCTCGAGCGCGGTAAGATCCTGGCACTCATCGATGGCGATGCAGTCGAACTCCAGAAAGGCGGGGTTGACGCGGGGCAAGGATGCACTCTTCGCCGTCAGAGCCGTTGCCGCTTGCCAGCTCAACTCCAGTTCGGGAAAGTAGCGATGCGCGAGGTTGGAGCCGTCGCGCTCCAGCCGCGAGGCAATGTCGGCGGCGGAGCCGGCAGCCGGACCCAGGAATCGCCCGCGGCGCTCGCGATACGCGCCATCCGCAAGCCGCGGACGGTCGCAGGCGCGGAATCGCCCTCCAGCCAGCGGCAACGCCCCACCCACCAGGTGGGCATGCAGTTCGTCGTAGAGAGCGTCCTGGCGGTCCGTCCACGCGCCAAGCGTTCGCGTAAAAGGGATGAGGTCTCCACGGAACTTCTTTCTTAGCTCGGCGTCATTCCTGACTTCAATCGTGGACTGGAGCAATTCCCGAAGAAAACTGGTATAGGTCACCACATGGAAGTAGCGGCTCTTGTCGCAGTAGCGCTCAAAGTAAAGTCGCGCCAGAGACGCCAGGTCCGGCGAGTAGGTCACGTAGAGCACCCGCTGGGCCCCGGTGATATCGGCGGCATGAAGAAGAGCCGTGGTCTTCCCCGAGCCCGGGTGGCCCTTCAGCACGCGAACCGCGGCGCGCGCGG
>JADLBG010000784.1 GCA_020847895.1 Bryobacterales bacterium | reverse complement strand
CCGCCGGAGTCAAGGTTCGCGATGCAGAGATGAACGAGATCCGGCTTGAGCGAGATGCTTTTCATGGGAACTGGAACTACCAAATCGTGCCTCGAGATGGAAATCTTATTTGTTAACACTCCCTTAGTACCAGGGACCATGAAGTAGTTGGGAAATGGCCGCCTTGGTGTTCGGATGCGGAGGACACTTGCTGCTCCCAAGCTATTATGCATGAATCCAGCGTCGAGGGTACTAAGGGACGCGGGGTCGCAAGGGATCTGTCTTTGCTACCTGTTCCACGGATACGTAAGGGATCCCCGCGGCCAAATGTGTATTCAATTCGTGGATGAAGGCGTTCGCGATTATAGCGTGGCCGGTGTAAGTCGGATGGATCCCATCGAGGGAAAAGATCCCACCGAGAAAACGAGTGGTCAGCCTCCTTCCTTCTACAACATACCCCTTCTTCCGAATCTCGCTCGTAAGGGCGTGAATGTCCACAACTACTGCACCGCTCGCTCTTGCCTGTGCGCTGATAATACCGTTATAGACGTCGACTGCGGAGCGTATCGAGTTCATCTCCGATGCAGTCAGGACAGCGGAGGCGGGAAGAGGTCCGGGTACCATTCCGGCTAAGACGGCGAACGTCAGTGACAACGAATCCAGCGTGACAAAATCTTCAGCGCCGATACCCAGCAGAGGTCCAATTACTGCCAGCGGGACCCCCGTGAGTTCGGCAACCTCTTGTGCTGCTACAAGGTAGGGGATAGAGCCAACATCCGGGATGTTGGCAGCCACTAGGGTTGCTCCAGTCGCCTGCAGCCTGCTCATCAATTCAGAAAATGCCGCCTCGAACACAGGCGCAGGAGTCAGAAACGCGGGATCCCCCGCTATCATCGGGAAAAGGGCATCGTTGTTTCCGATCCAAACGAACACCGTGCTTGGGGCAAGCCCCTCGGCCCATTCCACCTGGCTTCGGGATACACCGCCCAGCAGACCCGGAAAGCCAAGAACCAGATCCGTCAGGCTGTCTACTGGGAAATCTGGGCGGGTTGTAAGCGCGTCCTGAACATTGTGAAGTGGAACGGACAGGTTCATCGGCTGCAAGAACAAGTTCACCCTGCCAGTGGAAAATCCTGGTGCGGGAACGATGATTGGCGGTGGACCTGGGCTGAGCAGCGTCAATACATTTGGCACTCCAGGCGCTGCAATCAACGGCAATGGCAAATCCAGGTTCCTTTGCGCAGCAACCAAGCTCGCGAATCCATGGGGTTGCTGGGCCTCGTGCAATGAGCTGTTCAGGTAGCCTGCGGCCAGGGAATCGCCGATCACCACCAGTCGCGAGAGGTCCGCTTTCTTCTGGGCGTAGGTTTGCCCGGTGGCAAGAAAGCTCAGCAACCAGCCTAGCAGGCAGCATATCCTCATTGGCACTCCTCCGTGTTCCGTCAGTTTGAAAAGAAGAAATTTTGAAGAATGGTTACGGTAGGACCTCACAATGGTGACGTTCTCATTGTGAGGGCGTCCTCGGTCATCTTCTGCCGGTGGTTTCTGTCATCAGAACTTCTGCTTCGCGAATTAGTAGCTTTTCAAGAGAGTAGGGCGCCGGAATCTCTTTCATGATGCGGCGTGCAATACGTAAACCCTCCTCGGCGGCGGCTCTCTCTCCCATTGAAAGACCGACCAACGCTCGCATGATGAAGTAGTGCGGCCGTGGCTCACCATACTCCCCCGCGCGTTCGATGGCGCGGAGTGCTTGTTCGTAGTCACCGAGCCTGTAGTGGCTCAAAGCGAGCATGGTCCAATAATAAACAACCTCCCGATCCCGATTGATTGCCTCCATCACCGCCTCCCTTGCGGCTTCGTATGAGGAACGGGATCCGCCTGGGAGGAGCAGTTGCCTTATTCGAAAGGAAATCGACGAGGGATATTCAGGCAAGCTCTCAATGTCTCCCAGGATTGCTTGCCTTGCAGTCTCGGGTATCCCGCGTTCTGCTCTCAATCGGGAGGCAGCCGAGGACACTGACTCGTTCCACTCCGCCGCAACCTGCAGCCACTCGGCCGCGGCTTCGTTTCCTTTAAGTCCCGTAATAAACACTTTCATGGTATCGGCGCCGTACGCGCCGTCAACGCCAACGTAGAGTCGTGAACCGTCCGGCGACTGGCGTAACGCATGGTTTCCGCCGAACAGCGTACGAAAGCCCAACTGCAAAATCAATTCGGAGCGTTGAAGGTCCCATATCGACAACTTGCTTTCGGTCGCGGAAACAGATGTCAGAGTCTTGCCGTCCCTGTTGAACAGCACGGAGCTGATTCCTCCAAGACTCTTGTTCCTCAGTGAGGCCTTCAGCTTTCCTGTCGCTGTCTCCCAGATCAGGATATCCCCAAAGCTTCCGTCTGTGCCGCATGCGAGCAGGTCTCCGCCAGGATTGAAGACGGCGAAATTGAACCCTCTCGATCCATCCTCTAATCCCTGTAGTTCCACTGCAGGCTTCAGGGTTTGCGAGTCGAGAAGGTAAATTGACCTTGCCCTGGCTGTGCCCGGATCTCGACGCCATAGCGAAATAGCCAATCTGTTCCCATCCGGGTTCCACACTGCGGAGTTTATCCGGCCGCCTACAGAAACCTGGGACACGAGCTTTCCGCTGTCCACGTCCCAGATCTTGACCGTTCCATTCGCCAAACCGGCAGTTACTCGTTTTCCCCCCGGGTGAACCGACAGAGAGTACACCCTGCTCCCTGTTTCCCATGTCGAGATCTCCCGCATCGTCTCCCGGCGCCAATGCCGAATCCTGCCATCGCCGCTCCCTCCGGAGAAGAGCGTATTTCCGTCCGGGGAGAATGTGATTGCCGCGACGTTGGCGCGGTGTGCCTGCCGGGATGCGAGCATTGTTCCGTTCCGCGCGTTCCACAACTCGACGCGACCCTGCGGCATTCCGGCGGCGATTGTCGCGCCGTCCGGGCTTAGATCCATGCTGGAAATCCGGGAGCCAAGGTGAAGGAATTGCGAGCCCATTGTCGTGAGATCCCAAACGAATACCTCACCATTTGTTGTCGCTGCCAGGAGTTTGGACGAATCCGGCGCAAATCCAACTGTCACGATGTAGGGAGCGCTGGAACTCGAACTTAGTTCAGCGAGCAGGCGCCCCGAGGCGGAATCGAACAGCTTCACGGTGCCATTCCACGATGTGGCGATATACTTCCCTTCCCGGCTGAAACCTGCCGCGCCATCGCCGGACAGTGTGTGAGTCAGATTGCCGCTCTCTGTTTCGTAGACTCTTACACCTTCCTCGACCGTGTGTCTCACTGTGGACCGCCGAGCTTCGGAAATTAGCACGGCAGCGCCATCCGGGCGGAACCATACTCCTCCGCAGCGGGAAACCGTTGAGAACGAATGAGCGACACGCCCGCTGTGGACATCCCAAACGTGCACCTTCCTGTCAAGCGATCCGGCTGCTACCCATTTGCTGTCAGCACTGATCGCCAGACACCGAACCGGCCTGTTTTCCTGACGAATTTTTCTCTTTATGGTGCTGTTCCGGTAATTTCCCAATACGATGTTTCCGTCCCGGTCTCCCAGTAAAATGTACGGAAGGCCGGCGTGAAAAATCGCGGAGGTGATATCCGAAGACATTGCAAAAACGGACACGGTGCTTCGAGATACGCGGTCAACGACATGAACTCTTTTGCGGCCGTCTGCATAAGTCAATATGGCCAGGCTGGAGGCGTCATCGCTCATGGCGATGATTTGAGGAAAGCCTCCGGCGGTTTTTCCGCGCTCCAGGCGCGGGCCGCTCCACGAGTGAACGCTGTTGATTCGTGCGAGGTGAATTGTCTGTCCGGAATAGCCGAATGAGTGAGGGATCACTTGCTTTGCTTCATAGTACGGCTCTTCCTCGGAGTCCCCCGAGGCGAACAATGTTGCCATTGTATTGTCCGTCTTGTGGTAAAGAAGCCGCCAGACCCAGTCCCTTTGAGTTGGTCCGATAGCGAAGAGACGCTCCCTGGCGGAGCGATAGTCTCCCGAGACGGTCAGCGCATAGGCCGCCGATAAATTGCCTCTGTAGCTTTCCCACTCCGCCTTTCTTCGTTCTCCTTCCGCACGCAAGTAGGATAAGACACTAATCCCCAGCCCACAAACGAGGCAGCCGAGAACCAAAGACGTGCACGCTGCCGCAATCCAGTTTCTCTGCACGAATCTTCTCGCGCGGTAGAACGCATTCAGTGGTCTGGCGATCACTGGCTTGCCCGATAAATAGCGGTCGATGTCAAGCGCCAGATGGGCCACGCTCTTGTACCGCAAAGGGCGCTCTTTCTGTGTCGCTTTTAAAATGATGCTCTCCAAATCCCCGCGCAGGGTCCTGATGAGGGACGGGATAGTAGCGCCTCGCTGCGCGGCCAACTCACCGGCGTTGCGGCCCAACTGCTTCAAGCGGTACTCAGGCCGGGGAACCTCCTCCTCTTCCCAAAGGCGGCAGATCTCCGGCAGTCCCGCTCTTCGGGCAACTTCCCAGTCAAACGGCAAAGATCCCACTATGAGTTCGTACAGGATCACACCCAGGGAATACAGGTCACTTCTCTCGTCTAGCAGAACTTCCGGACCGGTTGCCTGCTCCGGACTCATGTATTCGGGTGTTCCCAGGATTTCCCCATGCGCCGTCAGAGCTAATGCCCCATTCGCAGTCTTATCCAACAGCTTAGCGATTCCGAAGTCGATTACCTTCGGCTCCGGTTTGTTTCGTTGCTCTGTGATGAGGATGTTCGTCGGCTTCAGGTCACGATGAACCACCCCTCTCTGGTGAGCATGGTGGACAGCTTCGCACACGGACTGAAAAAGTCTCAGTCTTCCCCGGATGTCTACTTGACGCCCGTCACAATATCTGTTGATCGGAATGCCGTCGACGTACTCCATCACGAGATACGGTTGGTCATCCTCGGTCGAGCCGGCTTCGAGAACGCGAGCAATGTTGGGGTGATCCATCAAGGCCAGCAACCGCCGCTCCCCTGCAAACCGGGCAACCAGGCTGCGATGGTCGCCTGCCCGGACCAGTTTAATTGCGACCCGGCGATAGATGGGTTCATGCTGCTCGGCGAGGTAAACTACCCCCATGCCCCCCTCGCCTAGTCTGCTCAGAATCGTGTAGGCCCCAATTCTTTCAGGAAGCACAGGCGATAAATTCGCGGACAATTCGCGAAGCAGACTCATCGAATGTGCTCCCGGGCTTGCGAACACTCCGAGTAGGCATCGCGCGCATAGTCCATCCCTCATAACCGGGCCGGAGGCGCCGCATCGCGGGCACCCAGTTGGATCTGTCACAATCCTCACATGTTATCGCAATTCGGCTTACTAAGAGACAATCGGATCTGTTGATATGGACTTGGTTCCACAGGCTTGGCGGTGATTCCAGGATTACTTTGCCGTGGTGGTGATTGTCGGCTCGCGTTTTCCGGGCAGGCCAAGGAGGAGCCGCTTGAGGCGTGAGAAGGAAGTCGTCAAGCCCGGTCTGCGCTCGGCCTTCGAATGACGGTTTCCATCGGCAACGTTCGAACTCCCGAGATCGGACAATTGGATGACAAAGGCATCATAGAAACCGCCGGGCCTCTTCTGTGCGGCCTCCGACGTGGTCGTAAATTCCGTGGATGCGCTGAGTCCAACCAGCCAGACCTTTCCTTCGGGTCCAACCACTATGCGCGTGGCTTTGTTGTCTGATGAACCTCCGAGATAGGTCGAGTATGTCAACACGGCCCCGTTGGGATCGATGCGGGAGAGAAACAACTCGTGGTCCTGATAGGAAGAGGTGAACTTCGACTGAATTACGTCGCCTGTCAGAGGGAAGTCGCGGGAACGTGTTTCCCCGGCGACATATGCGTTTCCGGATCTGTCGAGAGCGAAGCGGTAGGCAGAGTCCGTGCCGCTCCCGCCGAGAAACGTGCTGTAGATCAACTCTGTCCCGGCGGCATTGATTATTGCCACGTATACATCATCGCTTCCTTTCCACTCGGGCTGGAAGACACCGGGGGTAGTGGGGAAATCCCGGCTTCGCGTGTTGCCCGAGAGATAGGCATTCCCGCCCCCATCGATGCCTACGCCATAACCTTCTTCCGAGTCGCGCCCACCGAGGATGGCAGTGTAACCTGAATTATGCACGCAGATGGAGCGTGCTGCCGAGGCCGACGTTGGCTTCGAGGTAGTTGAGCGCGAGCCTGTCACGCGGTAGTTTCTGCGCTTTTTGTACCCCCTCCTGTAAGATGCTG
>JADLBG010000783.1 GCA_020847895.1 Bryobacterales bacterium | reverse complement strand
GATCGGCAACTGGAGTTGCGGCATGCTCCAGTCTCGCCCCGACTACGCCACTGGCGCAACTGTCATCGGGTCAATTCAAATTCATCGTCCCCGTCAGAACCACGGGATGAGATCAGGAGTTCTGAATTTTGGCGTAGCCAACGATACATGCTTCTGCTTCGGCGGCAGCCAGCGTCCCAATGCAACCGGCGCCGGCCCGCAGATCGCAAACCAGACCATCGACAAGTGGTTCAACACGGACGCCTTCAGCCAGCCGGCCCCCTTCACCTTCGGCAGCGTGGGGAGAACGGTGAGCGGGGTGAGGCAATCGGCCGCCCACAATCTCGACCTGTCGGTGTTCAAGAGCTTCCACCCCGTGGAACGGATGCGCATCGAATTCCGCGCGGAAGCGTTCAACGCGGCCAATACCCCAATCTTCGGTTTGCCGGGGACGGTTCTGGGGAGCCCGACATTCGGCGTAGTCACCAGCCAGGAGAACGGCCCGCGGCAGGTGCAACTCGGGTTGAAAATCCTATTCTGATACGGAGTGACGCGCCACTAAATCAAAGCCGCGGGGGGAGTGTGCCGGCCGCGCCATTGTGACTGACCGCCTGCGCTGAATTATGATATACGGAACCGCCAATCCCGCCTGGGCCGGCGGTTGTCCATCAGGCCGGTCCGCGCCAAATGCGGACCGCCCACTTTATCTATTTCAAGGAGAACCCCGTAATGCGGATACTGACAATTGCCGGCTGCGTCCTGGCTGCCGGAAGCATTCTATTTGCCGCCGCCGATGAAGCGGCTTTGCAGGGCGCGATGAAGGAAATCGGCCCGGTATGTTCCGGGCTTGGCAAGAAGATCAAAGCGAAGGATGCCACGGCGTCCGCGGATGCCAGGAGACTGGTGGCCTCGTTCAGCCCCGTGCAGAAGTTCTTTAAGTCGCGGAAGGCCGAAGACGGCGTCACGTTTTCCAAGACCGCCGCGGCGGAGTTCAAGACCATCGGCAAGCTGACGGCCCAGGGCAAATGGGATGAAGCGGACGCGTCTTTCAAGAAGGCCACCGCCACGTGCGGCGGGTGCCACAAAACCCACCGGGAAAAGGCGGCGGACGGAAGCTGGAAAGTGAAGTAGCAGGACGCCTGGAAGACGCCACGTTTCGTCCGATCGCAGCCGGATCTGCAGATCTCGCGTCGATGCGTGGCGCATCCATCCCAAATCCCGTATAATCGCTAACGATTTTGGATGAACCCATGTGTTGCCTTCTCATTTGGCGCCTGCTTGCCGCGGCTCTGTGGTCCCAATCGCCGGAAGTGAAGAACCCCTATACGACACCACGGGATGTTGCCGCCGGTGGACGCATCTACCGCTCGCATTGTGTCGAGTGTCACGGGCTCAAAGGAGAAGGAGGGCGCGGACCGGACCTTACGCGAGGGGAATACCGCCACGGTGGCAGCGACGCAGCCCTTTTCAAAACCATTGGTAACGGCGTTGCCGGGACTCAAATGCCCGGCGTGTATTACGAAGACCATCAGATCTGGCAGATTGCCGCGTTCGTGCGTTCTCTTGCATCCGGCGGCGGGAGGCTGAAGATACCCGGGAATTCCTCTGCCGGCGAGAAAATCTTCTTCGGCAAAGGGGGTTGCGCCGGATGTCATATGGTGAGAGGCCGCGGCGGGCGCTTTGGGCCCGATTTGAGCGCCATCGGTTCCTCCCGTAATCCCTCGAATCTGCGCGCCTCCATTCTTCGGCCCAGCGACGACCTTCCCATGCAATGGTGGATCGTAGAGGCTACGACAAAAGCGGGAAAAGGTTATCGCGGACTGCGCTTCAACGAAGACACCTATACCGTTCAGATCCTCGACTTCCGGAAGGACCTGGTTTCGTTGCGCAAGGCGGACCTGGCCCGGCTCCAGGTGGAATCGAAGACATCCTTCATGCCTGTGTACGAGGGGAAACTGGCGTCCGGCGAAATCGACGATCTTGTCGCGTATCTGTACGGATTGCAAAGGAAAGCGAGGGAGGAATGAAACTTCTGACCCTGATCGCCATTCCAGCCGGCCTGATGGCGCAAGTAGGCTACAACCGTATTGCGAATTCCTCCGCTGAACCACACAACTGGCTCACCTACGGCGGCAATCAGCAGAGTTGGCGCTACAGCAAGCTCGATCAGATCCACACGGGGAACGTGAAGAACCTCGCCGTCGAGTGGGTCTATCAAATGAAGTCTCTGGAGAAGGTAGAGACTACCCCGTTGGTGGTGGACGGGGTAATGTATTTCACTGAACCGCCCAATGCCGCCGTCGCCGTGGACGCCGCCACCGGACGCCGCTACTGGACTTATCGCCGTCGGTTACCCGAGAAGATCAACGTCTGTTGCGGGCAGGTAAACCGGGGTATGGCCATTCTCGGCGATGCGCTGTTTCTCGGCACGGTGGATTCCTACCTGGTGGCGCTCGACCGCCGCACCGGCAATGTTCTTTGGGAAACGGAAGTGGCGGACCGGCGGACGGGGCACAGCGTCACGGCCGCTCCCCTCGTGGTGAAAGACAAAGTGGTGGTGGGGATTGCCGGCGGCGAATACGGCATCCGCGGTTTCCTCGATGCCTACGATGCCAGGACCGGCAAGCGCGTGTGGCGATTCTATACGGTGCCGGGTCCGGGGGAGAAAGGGCATGAATCCTGGAGTGGAGACGCCTGGAAAACCGGAGGCGGCCCGACCTGGGTGACCGGTTCCTACGATCCTTCGACAAACCTTGTCTACTGGGGCACGGGGAATCCTTCACCGGATTGGAACGGGGATGTCCGAAAGGGAGACAACCTCTACACATCGAGTGTGGTGGCGCTCGATGCGGACACCGGAAAGCTGAAGTGGCACTTTCAGTTCACGCCGCATGATCTGCACGATTGGGATGCCGTTCAGGTTCCGGTGCTGGTGGATACGGAATTCCGCGGGCGCGCGCGCAAACTCATGTTCTGGGCCAACCGCAACGCGTTTTACTACGTGCTGGACCGCGAATCGGGCGAATTCCTGCTGGGGAAACCGTTTATTAGACAGACTTGGGCCGAAGGTGTGGACGACAAAGGCCGGCCCATCCTGCGTCCCAATTCGGCGCCCACCCGCGAGGGTACCCTGGTGTATCCGGGAGTGCAGGGAGGAACCAACTGGTACTCCCCCTCTTATAGTCCGCTCACCGGACTGTTCTACCTCTCCGTCTGGGATTACGCCAGCCTCTATTACACCGGCGATGCGCCCTATGTGGCCGGCAACCGCTTCCTCGGCAGCGTACCCGCCGGTGTTCCCAATGAGCCGGGCAGGGGACTGGTGAAGGCGCTCGATCCACTTACCGGAGAGACGAAATGGGAGTTTCCCCTGCTGACCACGCCCCAATCCGGGATCCTTTCCACTGCCGGCAACGTTGTCTTTGGGGGGAACAACGAAGGGCAGTTCTTCGCTTTGGACGCGAGAACGGGGAAGGAACTGTGGCATGGCAACACGGGCGGCGTGATCGCCGCGGGGCCCGTGACCTACATGGCGGAAGGACGGCAAATGGTGACCATTGCGGCAGGCAATTCGCTTTTCACGTTCGCGCTACGCTGATGCGTTCCGCAACATGTTCCGAAACCGGACTCGCGTTCTGCTCCGGAACGCGGAGAGGGCGGAGGTATCTCGTAAGTTATTGATTCTGCGTGCCTGAATGTTGGCATGCGGCCTGCTTATTAGAAGTGCGTAGGAAGACAGGGCGCTGGCTCAATTGAGGGCGTAGGGTTGCTCCTCCTGTTGAGCTTCACTCAATGTAGTACTCTCACCTGTTCGCTCCCACCGAATTATCCTGTCCATACGTCCCGCCCAACCAAGCTCTTTCCCGAGACAGCGCCCGGTCTCCTCCGCCTGCTCCCCGGGCGCGTCGAAATTGGAGGTTCTCTACAGTTTTGCCCTCAATTGCCGATGAGAACAGATGTATGACGCAGTCACAACTGGATCTCACCAACCATCTAGGATTTCAACTCAGCTTGCTGAAGCTGTCCACCATTCCGGGGCCCAACGGAAGCCGAATCAGTGAGTACCTGGCGCAGCAGGCTCGCCAGTTGGAAGAGATTGTGGACCGCTTGATGGTTCCCGGCAGAGGATAATCGTCTTACTCCAACTAGCCGGAAGTCAGGCCGTCTCAAAGGCCGGCGAGATCTTCGGGTTGAGACACGTACGTCACAACCGGAGGCCTTGACTCGATCGTGCCGTCACCTTTCTTCCGCACCACCTTCTGCACGACGGTGACCTGTTGGTTGGGGTCACCAGGTCCGTAGAAATACTCGCGCCGGCGATGCCAGATCTGTCCGCCAAGGTTGAGGTACCCCCCGGGATCGGGGATTACCGAAGGCCCTGTATGCTCCACCATCGTGTAGACGATGACGCGCAACAGGACGTTGGATTGTTCTGTTTGTATGGTTTGCTCGGAGATGACTTGTTCCCCAGGGTTTGCCAGGGCGTCAGGGGTACTTTGCTTGTTCTTCGGCTCGGGCATGTACATGCCGGTTTCCGGGTCATAGCCGCGGTAGACCATCCTCCAGGAAATATCGTGGAATTTATCGGCAGCCCGTTCCATGGGGCTCCCGGAATCGCCGTCACTCCAATGCTTCTTGACGATCTTGTGGAGAACCGAACGGCGCAGGCTGATACGCTGTACGGTCGGAGCCGCCGGCGGTTGCGCCGGACCGGGCGGTTTGGTCGGAACATAGATTGTCTCCCCGCCCGAGAACATATAGTTGCCTCCAGCCGTCAGACGCGTACACTTGAGCTTCGTCTGGAGGTAATAATTGACCACCCATTCCCATTTACCCTTTAGGCTCGGCTGTTCGATATCAATTTCGAAATTGCACCTGATCAACGCGGCGAAGGAACAACCTTCGCGGTTGCAGACATCAAGAAAGCTATCCTTCGCGCCCACCGTCACCGGCCGCTTGTTCGCAGTGGCCGGAGGCCAGGGAGCTTCGGCGAGACCGGCGCTCGCAGGCGTCTTCACGAGCGGAGCCGGCATGTTGCCCTCCTTGAGCTGGATGGATTCAAAGGCGTCATCATCTGAGTTCCCTTTTTTCTCGGTCTCAAACTGACGTGCGAAAAACGGACGCAGAGTGGACACTACCAGTCAGAAAGCCTGGCCGTTGCCGCTGTGATATTATCCTGGCGGAATGAGACTTCCCCACCTGGCAACCGGCACGCTTGCTCTCGCCGCCGTGCTCGCCGTGCCCGGCGCCGAGCCCCAATCCGTCACCTGGATTTTCGACCGTCCGGACCGCATCGGCGGCCATCCCGTCACGCTTCTCGGCCATCCACGCGTCATCGATACGCCCGCCGGCAAGGCGGTTCAGTTCAACGGAGTGGATGATGCCTTGTTCATCGATACGCACCCGCTTGCCGGCGCGGCGGAGTTTACCTGGGAGGCCATTTTCCGTCCGGACGGCGGGCGTCCCGAGCAGCGGTGGTTCCACCTCGCCGAACAGGATCCGCAAACCGGAGCCGACACCGGAAGGCGGATGCTGTTCGAAGTGCGGATCATCAACGGCCAGTGGTGTCTTGATAGCTACGTCTCATCCGGCGGGCCCGGAAAGGCGCTGATGGACCGCAAAGCTCTACACCCGCTGAAACGGTGGTATCACGTGGCCGCCGTCTATGACGGCCGCGAGTTTCGCACCTCTGTGACCGGAGTGCGGGAGGGCGCGGGCGAAGTTCACCTCACGCCGCAAGGCGCCGGACATACTTCCGTCGGCGTGCGCATCAACAAGGTGGATTACTTCATGGGCGCCGTGCGCCTCTCGCGCTTCACACGCCGCGCCCTCGCCCCCGCGGAATTCCTCAAGCCGCCGAATCCATAGGCTACGGGTTGGACACTTTCACCACGAAATACGTCACCTGCTTGCCCTTGGCGACGAAGAACTGGTGGGGCGTATTGGGGGGGATGTGAACCACATCGCCGGTTGAAACATTCTTCCGCATGCCGTTCTTGATTGTGCCTCCGCGAATCTCCCCTGGTTCCGTGGTCTTGCCTCCCGCCACCTGGCCGCCCAACAGCAGTTGCGCTTCCCCGCTCTCGATGACGAAAATATCCGTCACCTTTTCATGGACCTCCGGAATGCCGTCCTTGTCACGCTGGGAGAG
>JADLBG010000782.1 GCA_020847895.1 Bryobacterales bacterium | reverse complement strand
TACGGAGTATCATATAGCGCAAAGGAGTGGTTCCGTGCGAAATCTCGTCTGCGGCGTACTCTTTTCGGCATGCCTGCTTGCTCAGGCATCCCCCGCCTTCCACAAAAGGCTCCTGGAGAAAGATGCGGACCGGTTTTGGGAGGCGGTGAAAAGCAATCGGAATGGGAAACCGGGCGTGGTAATGGTCGCGCCACCGGACCACGGGGGCGCCTGCTCGGTCCCGCTCACTCCCGTTCAGCCTCCGGCGAAAGGGAAGATCGTGGTGATTCCGCCAAAGGGCAAGACCGCCCCGATGACTGTCGTGCCTGCCCCGGTGCATCCGTGTGAAAGCAGCGTCCGGCGATAGTGAAGCGCGCTGCCCTACTCGAGTTGCTGCGGGCTCACCAGCCTTGTACGGCGGAGGAAGTGGAGATGCGTGCCCGTCTCGCGCGGTTCGTCGAGGAGTATGAGGAATGCTTCGAACGGTCGCTTGCCGTAGGGCATGTGACCGGGTCGGCATGGATTCTCGATCTCGAACGGACTCACGTCCTGCTGACTCACCACGGGAAGCTGGACAAATGGCTACAACTGGGAGGGCACGCCGATGGCGACGCGGACGTTCTCCGCGTCGCGATACGGGAAGCGGAGGAAGAATCCGGGCTCGATCGGGTGTATCCCGTTTCCCGATCCATTTTTGATGTGGATATCCACCTCATCCCGGCCCGAAAATCCGAGGCGGAGCACTACCACTACGACATGCGCTTTCTGCTGGAGGCCGATCGAGGCTCGCCGCTCCGTATTTCGAGTGAGTCGAAGGACCTCGCCTGGGTGCCTCTCGCGCAGGTGGAGGGGCTGACGCGGGAGGAGTCGATGCTGCGGATGGTAAGGAAGACGCGCGCCCTGTTTTCGCTATAATCAACGCCAGCATGGACAAATTGAGACACTTATTTCCATTTATCGTTCCGTTTATCCCTTTTGCCGCCCTGGTGAGATAGCGGCGTTTCTCGTGCGGGCGTTTTATTCCGGCTTCTAAGAAACCCTCGGAGCAGGCACAGGCGTCCCGATGAGCCGGGACGCGACAGGCAAGGGTGCCCGCGCCACCGCTCAGTAGCGCCGCGCAAAGGCGGTGTGCCACCATTTTTAAGTGTTCCACGTTTTTGAAAATCGAATCCGGTCCGCGTTTGCCACATTCATCCAGGCGCGTTACGGCGCCGGCGCGCCGGTGCTGATCGAGCAGCCCAAGCAGGCTTCGTTCGGCGAACTCGCCCTTCCCATCGCGTTCCAACTCGCCAAACAGTTGAAGAAAGCTCCGAAGACCATTGCCCAGGAGATTGTTTCGGGCATCGGCTCCATCGCCGGAGTGAGCGCGTTCGAAATCGCGGGCAACGGGTACATCAATGTTCGCCTCGACCGCGGCATTTATGGGCGGGCGCTTCTGGAAGGTTCCTCCGAGGCTGCGGCCGCTCGCCCGGGAAAGATCATTGTCGAGCACACCAACATCAATCCCAACAAAGCGGCGCACATCGGACACTTGCGAAACGCCGTGCTCGGCGATACGTTCGTGCGGCTGCTGCGCGCTTCGGGCAACCGGGTGGAGGTGCAGAACTACATCGACAATACGGGAGTCCAGGTGGCGGACGTCGTCGCCGGCTTCCACTTCCTGGAGCACAAGACCGTCGCCGAAGTGCGGCAGCTTGTGTCCTCCACGCGGTTCGACTACGCGTGCTGGGATCTCTATGCCCGCGTCTCCTCTTACTACAAGGAGCACGGGGAAGCGATCGCGTGGCGGCAGGAGACTTTGCACGCGATCGAGGCGGGCGAGGGGGAACTGAGCGAACTGGGGCACATTGTCGCCGACGCCATCGTCGAGCGTCACCTGGCTACGATGCGGCGCCTCGATATCAGCTACGACGTGCTGCCGAGGGAAAGCGAGATCCTGCATCTGAAATTCTGGGCCACGGCCTTCGAGCAGTTGAAGGAACGAAAGGCGATCTACTTCGAGACGGAGGGGAAGAACAAGGGCTGCTGGGTGATGCCCAGCGCGGCGTTCTCCTCCGATGCCGGCGAGGAGGACAGCAAAGTCATTGTCCGATCGAACGGCACGGTCACCTACGTTGGCAAGGACATCGCCTACCAGATGTGGAAGTTCGGCATCCTCGGCAAGGATTTCTATTACAGGGTATTGAAAACCTACCCGGACGGGCATACCATCTGGGTCTCAACCACGGCGCCTTCGAGCGGCGCGCCCGCGTTTGGCAAGGGCGACCAGGTGTTCAATGTCATCGACTCGCGCCAGTCCTATCTCCAGGATGTCGTCGAAGCCGGATTGCGGCAGTTGGGGTACGTCGAGCAGGCGGAAAAGTCGGTGCATTTCTCTTATGAAATGGTTGCCCTGAGCCCGCGCACGTGTGTCGAACTCGGCATCGAACTGAGCGATGAGGACAAGAAGCGGCCTTACGTCGAGGTCTCCGGGCGTAAGGGTCTGGGAGTGAAGGCTGACGATCTCATCGACAAGCTGATCGAGACCGCCCGGAAGGAGGTGGATTCCCGCCACCCCGAAGCCGCCGCCGAAGAGCGCCGCCGTGTGGCGGAAGCCATCGCCACCGGAGCGCTGCGCTATTTTCTGCTGAAGTTCACCAGGAATACCGTCATCGCCTTCGATTTCCAGGAGGCGCTCAGCTTTGAGGGAGATACCGGTCCGTACGTGCAGTACGCGGCTGTCCGGGCGCGCAACATTCTGCGCAAGTTGGAGGAGCGTGGGATGCAGATGCCGGATTTCGCCGCCGCGCTGCCTGAAGAAGCCATGTCGCGTCAACTTGCGGGCGAGGATTTCTGGCAACTGCTGCTGGCCGCTTCGAAGGCCGGCTCGGCCATCGAGCGCGCCGTGCAGAGCGGAGAACCCTCGCACGTGGCGCGCTACGCGTTCCAACTGGCCCAGGCGTTCAACAATTTCTATCACGCCTATCCGGTTCTCTCGGAGGAAGACCCCGAAAAGCGCGCCCTGCTGTTGTGGATGACGCAATATTTCCAGCGGCAGCTACGGGATGTGCTGGGGGAATTAGGCATCCACGTGCCGCCCTACATGTAGGGGCTACACGCCGAGCCACTCGCGGACAAGGCCCGGCATCGCGGCGCACTCGGCCACCATCAGGACATCAAAGCCGGCGGCGTGTCCGCTCTGCCGCCCGGCTTCGGAATCTTCCACGACGAGGGCGGAAGTAACGGCAAGCTGTCCGGCCGCGCGCAGGTAGGGTTCCGGCGCGGGCTTGATCTCGGTGACGTCCTCCTGGCAAATCACCGCCCCGAACCGTTCCAGCACGCCGGCCCGCTCGAGCAGGGGAAAGACATGGCGTTTGCGGCCCGAACTGACAACAGCCAGCCTGTAGCCGCCCAGGTCGCCGATGAGCTGTTTCACATCCGCGGACATCAAGTCATCCATCGCCAGCACGCGCCGGCGGAACATCTCGATTTTCACGGGATAGACTGCGCGGACGGCCTCGATGCCGAGCGGAGGATCGGCAAGATGCTGTAGGGCCTGCAACAGCGCTTCGGCGGAAAGCCCGCGGATACGAGTATCGTAAGTCGGCCAGTCGAGATCGACGCCCAGCGGCCCCAACACCTCGCGCCAGCAGGCGAAGTGCAGCGGCTCGGTATCGAGCAGCACGCCGTCGAAATCAAACAGGATCGCCTCGTATTGTTTTTTCACTCGTACCAGTCTCTCGTATCTCCGGCGGGTGCGGGGCCGGGACGCGAGAGGATGGCGGGGCTCTCTTTCGCGCTCCGGATGTCCGGAAGCTTCAAAAGATGTGTTGTTCCCCTCCGATCACAAACCAGGCGCGCGTTGAAACTCGTTGAGGCAGGCCGTCTCTGTTTACTCCGGCTTTCGCGGCGCCGGTGGCGCGAATTCCAGAATCTCCTGCCCGTAGATCGGCAGTTCCAGGCCAATTCCCGCATCCTGCAACGCGGCTCCGCCCAGAACACCGTACAACTTGCCGCTAAGCAATCCAGTAACACGATACGACTGGCCGCGCCGGACCCATGGCACATTGACGGACCTCCTCGCGGCGCCTCCGGACCCGCGAAGGACAATCACGGCGCCGTGGCCCCGTGGATCGAGCTTGCCCCACCAGTGCCAGTCCACATCGGTCGGCTCCGGCACGCCGCTGAACTGAAATCGTTTGTAGATGCCGTAGGTCTTCTCGAGCCGGCGCACCGTTTCGAACCGCTTCCTGTAATGCGCAATCT
>JADLBG010000781.1 GCA_020847895.1 Bryobacterales bacterium | reverse complement strand
GCTTGCCTGCGCCCGGCGATCTCGAAGTATCGGTGAGCAGATCTTCGGTCCGGAGCACGTGGTCCTGACGTGTGCGCTGGTTGCCGAATCAGCCGCGTGTCGTCACCTGAAGCGAACGGCGGAGGACGAATACGCCCGCGTCCTGTGGCGGAAAGACGCACAGCCCGGATTCCACAATGAAAGCTACCCCTCGTTCGCCGCCCGAACCGGAGAGGGCGTTCACAAGCAATTTACTTTTTTTACAACCCATTACCCTACAGCCACTTACCGCCTGTTCACCACCCTGTCAAACCCCGTCCCACACCACTCCGCCTGCTACTCTCTCACCAGGAGTGGCACATACCCCCTCCGGAAAGGAACCCCCAATCATGTCCACCGCCGCCCAATCCCGGACCGATGCCGCCCGCGCCAATGGAGCCATGTCCCACGGTCCCGTCACCCCAGAAGGCAAAGCCCGTTCCTCCCGTAACGCCGTCTCCCACGGCCTCTGCGCCAAACACGCTCTCGTCCGCCCCGAGGAACGGGAAGAATACCTCCAACTCATCGATGGCCTTCAAAACGACCTCCGCCCCGAAGGCCCCCTCGAAGCCATGTTCTTCGATCAACTCGTCCTCGCCGCATGGAACCTTCGCCGCGCCGCCGTCCTCGAAGCTCAACTCTTCCTCGAGGCCGGCTGCCAGGACCTCCTCCTGCTCGCCGAAAACCCCATCCTCCAAAAACAAATCGACCGCATCCAGCGCCACAAAGCCGCCAACCGCCGCGACTTTAACAACGCCTACCGTGAACTGAAGCTCCTCCAGAAAAATCGTATGACCCGGCAGCAATCGCCCGAGGCCGTACCCGAAGACGCCCCGCCCCTCGCCGACTTCACCGCCTATACAAAACGAACCCGGCCCCCCATCCCCGAAGACGCCGCTCCGAACCCCGCCACCCAACCGCCGGCCGCTCCCGCAAAATCCCCCACCTCAAGCGAGGCTCAATAAGTATGGCCGCACATGCTTCTCCAGAATCTCGCGCACCGCGCTCCGCTCCTCTTCCCGCAAAGCCGTCACGTAAGGAGCCCCCGTAGCTCGCTCGCAGATCCCCAGCCACCGCAGCGCCTCGTCAAAAGCGCCCCAGATCGACCCGTATTGGAAGATCTGCCACGCCTCCTTCAACTCCTGCTGCCGCTCCCGCGCCTTCTCGATGTCGCCCCCGCGGTATGCCTCGTACAACTCCACCGCCATCCGCGGGCACACATTATGCAGCCCGCCCACACACCCGTGGCACCCCATCTGCAACGCCACCACAATCAGAAACTCGCTCCCCGTCAGAATCGAAAACTCCTCGTCGCCTTTCATCAGCGTCAGGATGTTTTGCAGATTCACGCAATCCTGATTGCTCACCTTGATCCCGCGCAAATGCGGCGTCCGCAGCCGCAATTTCGCGATCGTCTCCGGATGAATCGGGTTCTTCGTCAACACCGGATTGTCGTACAGGTACACCGGTATATCCACCGCCGCGGCAATCTCCGAAAAATACGCGATCAGGTGATCCTGCGTCGCATAAAAATAAAACGGCGGCAACATGCTCAACCCGTCCACCCCCTGCGCCGCGATCTCCTTCGCCATCGCCACCGCCCGCGATGTCGAGGTTTCCCCCAACCCGCCGATCACCGGCACGCGCCCGTTCACCGCCTCCACCGTCGTCGCAATCGACCGCAGTTGATCCTCGTTCTTCAGAAAGGCGAACCCGCCCATCGTCCCGTTCGCCAGAATGCCGTGCACCCCCGCGTCCACCAGGTAATGCGCCAGCCGCGTCAATCCCGCCGTATCCACTCGGTCATTCTCCTTGAGCGGAGTCCCGATCGGCGGCACCACACCATGAAGTTGCATAATGCACTTCATTCTATCTACTGTCGACAGTCTGTGCAATCCGCTGCTACCATATCTCTCATGCCCACCGTCTCCCTCGGCGAAGGAAACACCCCCCTCGTCCCCAGCCTCCGCCTCGCCGCCAAACTCGGCCTCCGCCGCCTCTTCTTCAAACTCGAACTCTGCAACCCCTCCGGCTCCTACAAGGACCGCTTCATCGCCGCCCATCTCTCCCACATGCTCTCCACCGGAGCCCGCGCCTGTGTCGCTACCTCCTCCGGCAACACCGGAGCCGCCCTCGCCGCCTATTGCGCCCGCTACGGCCTCACCTGCTCCATCATCGTCAATCAGAACGCCCCCGCCGGCAAACTCGCCCAAATGCAGGCCCACGGAGCCCGCGTCCTCCGCGTCCAGGACTTCATCTCTTCCCCCGATGTCACCCGCCAGGTCTTCGATACCCTCGAGCGCTTCTCCCAACAGGCCAACGCCCCTTTGATCGTTTCCGCCTACCGCTACTGCCCCCAAGGCATGGCCGGAGTCGAATCCCTCGGCCGCGAACTCGCCATCCACCCGAATCTCCGCCACGTCTTCGTCCCCCTCGGCGGCGGCGGCCTCTACTCCGCCGTCTGCCGCGGCCTCCATGGCTCTCCCGCCCTCGTCCACGCCGTCCAGCCCGAAGGCTGCCTCACCACCGTCGCCGCCTGGCTCCGCGGCGATGACGAAATCCGCCCCGTCGAAAGCGCCACCGCCATCAGCGGACTAGCCGTCCCCTTCGATATCGACGCCTCCCTCGCCCTCCGCCTCCTCCGTGAAAACGGAGGAGTCGCCTACCCCGTCTCCGACAACGAGGTCTTCCAAGCCCAGCAACTCATGCTCGAACTCGAAGGCATCTACACCGAACCCGCCGGAGCCACCGCCCTCGCCGGACTCCTCCGCGCCCTCCAATCCGGCCAAATCCAGCCCGGCGACGACACCATCTGCCTCGTCACCGGACACGGCTTCAAAGACCCCGCCTCCATCACCGCCGCCGCCGCCCGCCACCCCGACACCCTCCTCCCCCCATCCGCCCTCCTCGCCACGCTCCAGTCTTCCTCTTAGCCTTCAACGTACCCTCCAACCCACGCCCGGCAGCCTCTGCGCCCAGGCGCCCTGCCGTGCGGCCAGCACCCCGCACATCCGCATTCAACGCAACCCCCAACCCCCACTCCGCAGCCTCTGCGCCCAGGCGCCCAGCCGTGCGGCTAGCACCCCGAACATCTGCATTCAACGTACCCTCCAACCCCAACCCCGCGCCTCCGCGCCCAGGCGCCCAGCCGTGCGGCTAGCACCCCCGCAGCCTCTGCGCCCAGGCGCCCTGCCGTGCGGCTAGCACCCCGCACATCCGCATTCAACGTACCCTCCAACCCCAACCCCGCGCCTCTGCGCCCAGGCGCCCCGCCGTGCGGCTAGCACCTTTACATTCTGTCGACAGGGTGCTAGACTCCCCCCATGCTGGTTAGGGTATTCCTCGCTTTCCTTCTTTCCCTCCCCGCCGCCGCTCAAAACACGACGGGAACCATCTCCGGTCTCATCACCGACCCCTCCAAGGCCGCCGTCCCCGGCGCCGAAGTCACGGTCACCAACGAAAACACCGGCCTCCGCCGCACCGTCAAGACCAATGAAGACGGCGTCTTCCGCATCCCCTTCCTCCCCATCGGCGTGTACTCCGTCCAGGCCAAGAAGGAGGGCTTCCGCTCCGAGGTCCAAAAGGATATTCAACTCGAAATCCTCCAGGTCCGCACCGTCGATTTCACCCTCCAACTCGGAGCCGTCAGTGAAACCGTAACCGTCGAAAGCACCTCCCCCCTGCTCGAAGCCGAAACCTCCCAGGCCGGCGAAGTCATCAAGACCGAGCAGGTCACCAACCTCCCCCTCGGCCGCCGCAACTTCATGCAACTCACCTTCCTCGCCCCCATGGCAACCCCAGCCACCCGCGACTTCCGTTCCACCGAAATCGGCCGCGGCACCGCCGTCCCCGCCAGCGCCGGTCAGCGCCCTGAGCAGAACAACTACCAGATCGACGGCATCGACAACCGTGAGAACGGCCGCAGCAGCTACGCCATCTCTCCGCCCGTCGACTCCATCTCCGAATTCAAAGTCCAGACCGGCCTCGCCCCCGCTGAGTTCGGCAAAGGCGGCGGCACCATCGTCAACGTCGTCACCCGCAGCGGCTCCAACAACTACCACGGCTCCGCCTACGAGTTCCTCCGCAACGACATGTTTGACGCCCGTCCCTACTTCTCCTCCGCCAAGAGCCCCCTCAAACTCAACCAGTTCGGAGGAGCCCTCGGCGGTCCCATCAAAACCGACAAGCTCTTCTTCTTCGGTAACTACGAAGGCCTCCGCCAGCGCGCCGCCGGTTCCCCGCCCCTCTACCGCGTCTTCTCTGATAACGACCGCGCCGGCATCTTCTCCACCGCTGTCAAGGACCCGTTCACCGGCATCCCCTTCGCCAACAACACCATCCCCCAAAGCCGTATCGACCCCATCTCCCGCAAAGTCCTCGACATCGTCCCCACCGCCAACCGCTCCGACCCCGCCCGTAACTACATCTTCGAAGGCCGCAAGCCCGCCGAGATTAACGCCGATAACGCCGTCGGCCGCATCGACTATAACATCGGAGCGAACGACACCCTCTATGGACGCTATCTCTTCAACGAGGAGCAGTACACTTCCTCCGCCGCCTGGCCGATGCCTTCCAATGCCGGAGGTACCGATCTGAAACTCCGCGCCCAGGGAGCCAGCGCCCACTGGAACCACATCCTCAAACCCACCCTCATCAACAACCTCTCCATCGGTTACACCCGCTACCGCAACCTGCTCGGCACCCTCAACTCCTTCAAGCAGGACTTCATCAACGCCGCCGGCATCACCAACACCCTCTCCGCCGTCGATCCTCTCTTCTGGGCCGTGCCCAACGTCTCCGTCACCGGCTACAACCTGCCCTCCGACGGCACCCCTAACTACCGCACCACCAACAACTACCAGCTTCAGGACAGCGTCTACTGGAGCCGCGGTAAGCACAATATCAAGATCGGCGGCGACCTCCGCGAAATCCGCGAGTACATGTTCTACACCGGCGGGAACGGCAGCACCGCCTTCACCAACAACTACGCCGGCAACGTCGTCGCCGACTTCCTCCTCGGAGCCGCCTCCAGCGTCAACAAGACCGCCCGCGCCACCCAGTGGAACTCCAAACTCCACTACCTCGGCGTCTTCGCCCAGGATGATTGGAAGGTCTCCCAACGCCTCACCCTCAACCTCGGCGTCCGCTACGAAGTGGAAAGCGCCCTCAAGCAAGCCGGCGATAGCGGCCTCGGCTTCGATCTCTCCAGCGGCACGATGCTTCTCTCCCAGAACGTTGCCGGCCGCTCCATCATCGAGAACTTCTATAAGACCGTCCGCCCCGATGTCCCCATCAGCTTCGTCAACCACGGCGCGCCTTACAACGCCGACACCAATAACATCGCCGTGCGCCTCGGCTTCGCCTATCGCGCCCGCCAGAACACCGTCATCCGCGGCGGCTACGGTATCTTCTATGACTCCCCGCAAGTGCAGTCCCTGGCTTCCACCAACGACTTCGCCCCCAATACTCTCCGCCCCATCTGGACCTCCCCCGCCACCACCCCGCAATACGGCTACAACCCCGAAGGCAACACCAACGCGGAACTCACTCTCAAGTCCGCTCCCCTGACCATCTTCCCCTTCCTCTCGCGCGACTTCCCTTATGGCAAGGTTCAGCAGTGGCTCTTCTCCGTTCAGCAGCAACTCACCCGCACCCTCGTCCTCGAAGGCCTTTATCAAGGCTCCACCGGCGTCAACCTCCTCGCCTTCGATAACCTCAACGCCAAACTCCCCGGCCCCGGCAACGTTCAACTCCTCCAACCCTTCCCCCAATTCGCCCGTATTCAGGCCGAGGTCATGAACGCCCGCTCCTGGTACAACGGCGGAGCCATCAAGCTCGAACAGCGCGCCTGGAAAGGCATGTCCTATCTCGTCGCCTACACTTACTCCAAGTCCCTTGACACCGCTTCCACCCTCAACGCCGGCCCCGTCTGGACCGACCCCACCCGGCGCCTCCAGACCGCCAAGGGCCCCTCTGACTTCGACGCCCGCAACCGCTTCTCCGCGGCTTTCGAATACTCCCTCCCCTTCGGCAGGAATCGCGCCCTCTTCAACAACCTCAACGGCCTCGGCGACCGGCTCATCAGCGGCTGGGGAGCCCGCGGCACCGTCTTCTTCCAGACCGGCGATCTCGCCTCCCCCGCCATGAACCTCAGCCGCGTCAACATCTGCGCCGCCGCCTGCACCGCCCGCCCCGATCGCGTCGGTGACGGCAACATCTCCAAGAGCCGGCGCACTCTCGACAACTTCTTCGACATCGGAGCCTTCAAGCTCCTCCAGAATGGCGGCCTCGATCAGCGCGTCGGCAACGCCGGCCGCAACATCCTCTATCAGCCCGGCATCAAGAACCACGATCTCCAGATCTTCAAAACCACCCGCATCCGTGAGTCCCACACCCTCGAGTTCCGCTGGGAAATGTATAACGCCTGGAACCATGCCAACTGGGGAGGCGCAAGCGCCAACGTCGAAGCGCCCGCCACCTTCGGCAAAATCCTCAGCCGCGGCGCAACCCGATCCATGCAGTTCGCCCTCAAATACGAGTTCTGATATGCGTCGAACCCTCACCGCCGCGGCCCTCATCACAGCCGCGGCCTTCCTTCTCCAGGCCAGGCTCAAACAGGCCTTCGAATACGTCGTCGCCCCTTCCACCGAGTCCAACAAGCGGAACTCTGAAGCGGACATGCTTGTCCTTAAAGACGGCCGAGTCATGCTCGCCTGGACCGAGTTCTACACCTCCGCCGGCAGTGATTTCGGGGCCGCCCGCATCGGAGCCATGTTCTCAAAAGACGGAGGCCGCACCTTCAAAGACAAAATCGTCCTCCAGGAAAACATCGGCCGGATGAACGTCATGGAGCCCGACCTGCTCCGCCTCAAATCGGGCAAGGTCGCCTTCCTCTTCTGCCGCAAAAACTCCGAAGCCGATTGCCTCCCCATGGCCCGTTTCTCCACCGACGGCGGCAAAACCTTCAGCCCGCCTAAGCCCATGCCCGTCTCTCCCTATCCTTCTTATACGGGCATGAACCACGACCGCCTCATCCAACTCCGCACCGGCCGCCTCCTCGTGCCCTTCTGGTACACCCTCGACATCCGCGTCAGCCATCACATCCTCGCCCGCGCCTACTTCTCCGATGACGACGGCGCAACCTGGAAACAAAGCAAAACGCTCGTCGACATCCCCGATAGCCGCGCCGGAGCCCAGGAACCCGGCGTCGTCGAACTCAAGGACGGCCGCATCCTCATGTGGATGCGCACCGATAAAGGCCACATCTACCGCTGCTATTCCTCTGACCACGGCGAAACCTGGTCCACCCCGGAGCCCATGAATCTCGATTCGCCCCTCTCCCCGCAGTCCATCAAGCGCATCCCCTCCACCGGAGACCTGCTCCTCATCTGGAACAATTCTCCCGACAAACGTTTCCCCCTCACCGCCGCCATCTCCAGGGACGACGGCCAGACCTGGCAGCACATCCGTAACCTCGACGAAGACCCCGCCCACACCTACGCTTACACCGCCATCGAGTTCCTCAAGGACCGCGCCATGTTCACCTACTACGCCGGCCCTCCCCACGGAGTCCGTGGCGAAGGCCGCTGGTCCCTCAAGTTCAAAGCTGTCCCCTTCGACTGGTTCTACAAATGATGAAGCTCATTGCCCCACTCTTCCTGGCGCTCCTCGCTTTCGGAGCCGATTTCGAAACCGGCGCCGTCGTCAAATCCGACGGCGGCGACTTCTTCCGCAACACCATCCCCCAGGTCGCCCGCCTCGGCGACGGACGCCTCATGGCCGTCTTCGGCGTATCGCCCAAAGGCCCGCGCCTCACCCGCATTGCCTACACCGTCTCCTCTGACGGCGGCCGCACCTGGTCCTCTCCCAAAGTCCTCTACGAAGAGAAGGAAAAGGACCGCGCGGTCGGCGATCCCAACATGCTCGTCGATGGCAACAAGCTGTTCGTCTATTGGACCCGCGTCGATAATCCCAACACCATCAAAAAGGCCTGGACGTGGTGCGCCCGCAGCGCCGACAACGGCAACACCTTTGCCGCCCCCGTCGAGGTCTTCATCCCCCGCCAGTACACCCCCGGCAAGCAGCACAACGCCATCCGCCTTGCCGACGGCAGTTACGCGATGGGCATCTCCTGGGACCACTGGCCCGAGCACGGCCTCCACGCCCGCACCGAAGGGGAGATGAATCTTTCGAGCGGGCTCCTGCTCTCCAAAGACGGCCTCCACTGGACCCTCTACGGCGACCTCCACGTCTTTGTCGAAAAGGTCACCCCCGGCTCCACCAACGGCCTTGCCGAACCCTCCATCGTCCAACTCACGAACGGCGAAATCTACATGCTCCTGCGCTCCGGAGCCTCTCATCACTACGAAGCCCGCAGCCGTGACGGTGGCATCACCTGGACCCCGCCCGCACCCAGCCCGCTGATCGGACACAACACCCCCACCGCCCTCTGGCGCCTCGAAAACTCGGGCGAAATCGCCGCTGTCTGGAACAACTCGCCCATCAACCGCTTCCCCCTCTCCGTCGCCATCTCCGCCGATGGCGGGCGCACCTGGTCGAAGCCCCGCATCCTCGCCAACACCAGCGGTCCCCAGGTTTCCTACCCCGGCCTCACGCAAGCCGCCGACGGCACGCTCGTTGCTGTCTGGCAGGCCCAGCGCGAAGACGGCGGACGCGACATCCACTACGCCCGCTTCACTCGCGATTGGGTCCTCGAAGGCGCCAAGTGAATCCATCCGCCTACACCCGCAACGCCCGGTACAACCTCGCCCTTTCCTTCACCGCCCAAGGTCACGATATCGAACTCCCCGTCATCCTTGTCCGCGGAGCCAACCCCGGCCGGACTCTCGTGGTCACCGCCGGAGTTCACGGCGATGAGTATGAGGGAGTCCGCGCCATCTTCGAGATCACTGCCGGCATCGACACCGCCGCCATGTCCGGCGATCTCCTCTGCGTCCCCGTCTGCAATCCGCCCGCCTTCTGGAACGTCTCCCGCTCGAGCCCGCTCGATGACGGCAACCTCGCCCGCGTCTTCCCCGGCAACCCCGAAGGCTCCCCCACCGAGGCCATCGCCTGGCACATCGATCAGCACATCCTCGCCCACGCCGATTTCTACATCGACCTGCACAGCGCCGGAGTCCGCTGCCTCATGCCCACCATGGTCGGTTACGAATCGGGTGACGCCCGCGCCGAAGCCGCCGCCGGCATCTTCGGAGCCCCCGTCATCTGGGCGCACGACACCATCGCCCACGGCCGCACCGTCTCCGCCGCCCGCGCCCGCGGCATCCCCTGGCTCTACACCGAGGCCCGCGGCGCCGGCCGCATCCACCCCGATGACCTCGCCGTCTACCGCAACGGCGTCCACCGCCTGCTCCAGCACCTCTCCATCCTTCCCGGCGCGCCCCCGCAATTCACCCCCGAACTCTACCTCTTCGGCGACGGCAATGTCGACGCCTCCATCACCACCTCCCGAAAAGGCTTCCTCATCCCGGAGGTCGACCTCCTCGACACCGTAACCAAAGGCCAGGCCCTCGGCACGCTCCGCGGCCTCCATGGCGAAATCCTCGAAACCTTCACCGCGCCTCGCAACGGCGTCGTCGCCCTCATCCACATCTGCCCCCTCATCAACAGCGGCGACCCGCTGTTCCTCGTCACCGGCATCCGCGAGCAATGATCGCCCTCCTCCTCCTCGCCTTCGCCCCCCACTTCCGCATCGTCACCTTCGGCGATTCCCTCACCGCCCCGCGCAATGGCGTCGTCACCTACACCGATGTCCTCGCCGAAGAGCTTCCCAGGCGCGGCATCCCCGTGGACATCTGGAACGCGGGCGTCGGAGGCAACACCTCCACCCAGGCCCGCGCCCGCTTCGATCACGACGTCCTCCAGCGCCGCCCGGACCTCGTCATCATCCAACTCGGCACGAACGACTCGGCCATCGACGTCTGGAAGAAGCCCCCCGCCGCCGCGCCCCGCGTCAGCATCTTCCACTACCGCGATAACCTCCTCTACTTCATCCGCACCCTGCGCGAACACCACGCCAAGGTCATCCTCATCACCCCCAACCGCCTCGCCTGGACACCCAAGCTTCGCGAACTCTACGGCAAGCCGCCCTACCATCCCGGCGACCCCGATGGCTTCAACCTCCTGCTCGATGCCTACTCCGACATGATGCGCGGCATCGCCGCCCGCGAGCGCGTCCCGCTCATCGATGCCGCCGCTGCCATGCCTACATCTCTCCTGCTCGACGGCATGCACCCCAACAGCGAGGGCCATCGCCTGGTTGCCAATCTGCTCCTCAACACGATACCTTCGCTCTTGAAACCATGATCACCCGCCGTTCCGCTCTCGCTTTCCTCGCCGCCCCCGCCCTCGCGCAAACGCCCGCGGTCCTCTACCGCTCCACCGTCTTCAGCTACCCCAACACCGATCCCTACGACGGCGACAACCGCAACGGCTTCAACCACGCCCCCAACATCTGCACTCTCCCCGATGGGCGCCTCCTCGCCGTGTGGTTCTCCGGACCCTTTGAAGCCTCCGTCAACCAGATGATCCTCGGCGCAACTTCCGATGACGGCGGCCACTCCTGGTCGCGCCCCGAAGTCATGAACGACTTTCCCCGCAAGTCCGATTTCGACCCCTCCCTCGTAGTCGATGGCGCGCGTACCCACTTCTTCTTCATCGCCGGACGCTGGAACCGTTATCCCTTCGTGCACGGCGAGAAGAACTTCGTCGGCAAGGAATCCTATTGGATCTACCACCGCGCGAGCGACGATTCCGGCCGCACCTGGAGCCCCCCGCGCACCGTCCTCTCCGAGCCCGCCTTCTGCACCCGCGCCAACGGCATCCGCCACTCTTCCGGCGACCTCCTCGTCCCCATCTACCAGATGCAGGGCGACCACGCCTGCGTGCTCAAGTCCACCGACGGAGGCCGCTCTTGGAAACGCACCGGACGCGTCACCTGCCGCGCCGGCATCGAAGAGCCCACCATCGCCGAACTGCGTTCTTCAGCCGTCATGATGGTCCTCCGCACGCACGACGGCCGCCTGTGGCATTCCACTTCCAAAGACCGCGGCGAAACCTGGGCCGAAAGCGTACAGACCTCTCTCCCCGCCGCGCGCGCCTCGCACAACCTGTTTCGAACAAAATCAGGTCGTATCGTTCTCACCCACGACGAATGCCCTCCTCCGAATCGCACCCCGCTCACGCTCCGTGTCTCGAATGACGATGCCGCCACTTGGTCCGAACCGTTGACCGTCGCCGAAGTCCCCATCCCGAAACCCGGCGATGCCGTCTGGAACCGCCAGGTGACGTACCCTTCGGTAACCGAACTGCGCGACGGCACCCTCGGCGTCGTCTGGTCCGACATCGCCATCGCCGACGAATCGCAGGCGGGCGACATCCGCTTTGCCCGTGTAAGAATTTGAACATGTTGCGGAGATCGCTCCTGCTCGCCCCCGCCGCGCTCGCCATGCAGCCCGGCAAAGCCACCGCCGCCCTCATCGCCGAGCCTACCGGCCCGCACCTGTCCATCTACATCCAGGCCCTCTCCGAGGCGCCCAACATCGGCCGGCTTGCCGTCGTCGACCCGTCCGGCGGCATCTTCGCCCGCGCCCCCAAAATGCGCCCGTTCCAGGACGCCTCGGAAATGATGCGCGCCATGAAACCCCAACTCGTCGTCGTCGCTCTCGAAGCCCATCATGCGCCCGTCTCCATTCGCATCGCCCTCGAAAATGGCGCCCACGTGCTCGCCGAAAAGCCCGCCTGCACCCGCGCGAGCGACTTTGCCGCCGTCGCCGCCCTCGCCGCCGAGCACAGGCGCTACCTCATGCTCGCCTTTGCCACGCGCCTCTATCCCGTCGCCCTTCGCGCCCGTCAACTCTTCGACGAAGGCCGCATCGGCAAGCTCTACGGCGCAACCATGCACTACATCGCCGACCAGACCCGCCTCACGCGCCCGGAATATCAGCGCTCCTGGTTCTCCTTCAAAGACAAGGCCGGCGGCGGGCATCTCATCTGGCTCGGCATTCACTACATCGACCTCCTCCAGTTCCTCACCTCCCAACGCATCACGCTGGTAACCGCGCAGATCGCCAACGCCGGCGGCCAGCCCATCGAAGTAGAGGATTCCGCCGCCCTCACCTTCCAACTCGAAGGCGGCGCGGTGGGAACCATGCAGAGCGGCTACTACCTCGACAAGGGCTATCACAACGGAATAACTCTTTGGGGCTCCAAGGGTTGGCTCCGATTTGACCCTGCCGCCGGAAACCTCGAATGGTACACTGACGGCGGTAGCGCCCGGAAAGAGACGCTGCCGAAGATCGACGGCTATCCGGTGCTCGTTCGCACCGCCGCGGACATTGCCGCCGGCCGCGCCAGGCCCTTCATCACCGCCGATGAGTGCCTGCAAACGTTGCGCGTGGTTTTCGCCGCCTACAAATCCGCGCGGACGGGACGAATGGTCGCGGCTTTCTGACCGTCGCGCGCGTTCTCAAACGTGCGCTCTGGAAGCAGTTCGCGCGACAGGAACTATTCTTTGATGATGAATTTCATTCTGTCGACAGTGTATCGTTCGTGTACACTTGTTATTCACATGCCTCTCCTCGGCGCTGGAACCACCACCCTTGGCCGTGAAGTCAACGAAGACGACTCCTATCGCCTCCTCGACCGCGCCTACGAACTCGGCATCCGCATCTTCGACACAGCGGAAGCTTACGGCGGCGGAAACGCCCGCGCTTATCGCGCCAAGACGCTGGGCATCGAAGACGTCCGGGAAACCACCGGCCTCATGCACTCTTCGGAAATCATTCTCGGCCGTTGGATCCGCTCGCGCGGCGTCAGACGGGAAATCATGCTGAAAACCAAGGCTTCGAGCGGCTTCACGGCCTCTGCCATCCGCCAGGCGCTCAACGCCAGCCTCGAACGCCTGCAAGCCGATTCCGCCGATGTCTACTACCTCCATTCGAAGCCCGCCGGCATCCCCCTCGATGAACCGCTGGGCGTGCTCACCGAAGAACAGCAGCGCGGCCGCATCGGCAAAATCGGGGTCAGCAACTTTTCCCTCGCCGATCTCGAACTGGCGCGCTCCATTGCCCCGGGCGTCGCTTTCTGCCAGAACGTCTACAACCTCGCCCTGCCGGAAGCGGAAGACAACGAGATCCCGTATTGTCGGCAGAATGCAGTTTGCTTCGTCGCCTACAGCCCGCTCGGCGCCGGTTTCCTCACCGGCAAGTACGGCGCGCGCGGGGAGCAGTCCCCCGCCGGAACACGCTTCGATGTCATCCCCGGCCACCGCGATGTCTACTTCCATGACTCCTGCTTCGACGCCCTGGCTCGCCTCCGGCAACTCTCCGCCGAAACCCGCATCCCCCAGCACCTGCTGGCTCTCGCCTGGGTCCTCCGCCGCCCGGACATTGGTATCGTTTTGATTGGCGCGACAAAACCGAGCCACCTCGAAAATGCCTTCGAAGCTTCCCGCCTGAGGTTCGAGGACGGCTTCTGGAAGAAACTGGACCGCGCCCCAAAGGACGATTGAATGCGCATTGGCATCGCCGGCTTTCTGCACGAATCGAATACTTTCCTGCCCGCCCCGACGGCGCTCGAGGATTTTCAATCCACCAGTTGGACGGAAGGCGCGGCCCTGCTCGAGCGCTGGAGCGGCGCGCTTCATGAACTCGGCGGCCTCGTCGACGGCTGCGCCGAGCACGGCTTGACCGCCGTCCCGCTGCTTGCCACCTACGCCGTCCCCAGCGGAGCCATCGCCGCATCTGCCTACGACGCCATCGCCGGCCGGTTGACCTCGCTGCTGCGCGAAGCCCTTCCGCTCGACGGTGTCCTGCTCGCCCTCCACGGAGCCACCGTCGCCGAAAACTTCCCCGACGCCGACGGAGAGATCACCCGCCGCGTCCGCGAAATCGTCGGCCCTCGCGTTCCGGTTATCCTCACGCTGGACCTGCACGCCAACGTCTCGGGGGAGATGATCGCCAACACCGACGCTTCGGTCTTCTACCGCTCCAACCCGCACCTCGACCAGCGCCAGCGCGGCCTCGAAGCCGCCCGCCTGATGGCGCGAACCTTGCACGGCGAGATCCGGCCCGTGCATGCCCTCGAGACTCCGCCGTGGATCATCCCCATCGACCGCCAATACACGAACGAGGACCCGGCGCGCCTCCTCTATCAGGACGCCGATCTCGCCCTCTCGAGGCCCGGCGTGCTCTCCACCAGCATCGCCATGGGTTTCTACTACGCCGACGTCGCCGAGATGGGCGCTTCCTTCCTCGCCGTAACGGATGGCAATCCGGCTCTCGCCCGCGATACCGCCCGCTGGATGGCGCGGCGCGCCTGGGAGCGCCGCCACTCGTTCCAAATCCAATTGATTCCCCCGGAGGACGCAGTGCGCCAGGCCGCCGCCGCAACTCGCACGCCCGTCGCCCTCTTCGATGTCGGCGACAACGTGGGGGGCGGTTCCTCGGCGAATTCCACGGTCCTTCTCGAGGAGATCCTCCGGCAGGACGTCCCCAATTGCGCCGTCGTCCTTTACGACCCTGCTGCCGTCGCCGCCTGCCTGGCAGCCGGCGTCCGCGGCGAAGTTCAGTTGAAGGCCGGGGGCGGCGCCGTTCCCATCTCCGGCCGCGTGCGCACCCTCTCTGACGGGCTGTTCGTCGAATACGAAGTGCGCCATGGCGGCTGGGGCCGCAACGACCAGGGCATCACGGCCGTAGTCGAGACAGCCGCGGAAACCACCATTGTGCTCACCAGCCGCCGCATGGCGCCCATGAGCCTCCAACAGTTGCTGAGCCTCGGAATCCCCGTCGAACGCAAGAGAGCCATCGTCGTGAAGGGCGTGGTCGCTCCGCGCGCTGCCTACGCGCCGGTGTGCCCGCAAATCATCCTCGTCGACACGCCCGGCGAAACCGCCGGCAACCCCGCCCATTTCACTTACCGCCGCCGCCGGGTCCCCATGTTCCCCCTCGAACCGGAGGCCGAGTACTAGCCGTGGACGCTCGACAGTATACAGAAAGGAGACAATAAAGGAATGAGCCGCAATCCCGTGTTTGCGCCCGTCCATCTTCCCACGCTCAAACACAACATCGCCGAAATCATCTCCGAGGCCATCTTCTCGGGAAAGATCAAGCCCGGCGAGCGTCTCAACGAAAGTCAACTGGCGCGCGACCTGCACGTCAGCCGCGCTCCCATCCGCGAAGCTCTTCAGCAACTCGAGGAACAGGGAATCATCGTCAACCATCCCCGCCGCGGCATGTTCGTCGTCAACCTCGAGGACGAGGACCTGCAAAAGATCAACAGCGTCCGCCTCGTGCTCGAAGCCGAGGCCATGCGCCTCGCCCGCGCCAACTTCACTCCCGCCGCCCACGCCAAACTCAACCAGATCCTCGACCGCATGGAGCGTTCGGAGGGTGGCAACCCCAGCGTTCGGGTCAAGCTGGATTTCGAATTCCATCGCGTCATCTGGGGCCTCACCGGCAACGAATACATCGAGCGGACCCTGGCCGGCCTCATCGTGCCCCTCTTCGCCTACAGCGTCATCCGCGCGATGAAGAGCGACAAAGTGCGCCACGTCATTTACTCCCACCGCCCGCTGATCGATTTCCTCGCCGGCAAATCCAACGAGACCGCCGAGAAGGTCCTCGCCGATCATTTGAAAATCCCCTGGTCGCTGCCGGAGCGCTTCTCCAGCTATTCCGAGGAAGCGAAGAAGACCGAAAAGAAGCGGAAAGCGAGATCGTGAGTTTCCTGATGACATCCCTCGCCCTACACCTCGCATGGAACGCCCGCGCTCCATTGCCGGACCCGCGCGCCGCGCTGATTCTCGCCGCCGTTGACGGAAGACTGCTCGCGGCCGGCGGAACCTGGTGGAACGGGAACCGCAAAATGTGGAGCCGCCGCGCGGACTTCTTCGACCCCGCGAGCAACCGCTGGCTGCCCGGTCCGCCGCTGCCCGCCCCGCGCGCCGACTCGGCAGTGGCTGTCATCGATGGCGAGGTCTACCTGCTCGGCGGCTCTTCTGACGGCGAAGTGCTCGATGACGTTCTCGTGCTGCGCAACGGCTCTTGGGAGCCGAGGCCGGAAATGCGGCTGCCCGGCAAGCGCGGCTATGCGAACGCCGCCGTGTGGAACGGCAAGCTCTACCTCTTCGGCGGCATGGAAAAGGCCGGCGATTTGCAGGCGATCCGCGATAATGTGTGGATTTGGGAGGACGGCCGTTGGAGGCAGATGGCAGCCATCCCGCCCCCGGCGCGCGGCAACTACGCGTTCGCCGTGGACGGAAGCACAGCCTACTTCTTCGGCGGCGTCACCGCGACAACGGATGGGTTTCGCAACCTCGGCGAAGCCCTCGCCTACGACATGGAAACCAACCAGTGGCGGACGCTGCCCTCCGTCCCGGAGGCAAACCGTGCCTGGGGCGCTGTGCCGGTACGAGGCAGGATCCTGCTGCTCGGCGGCTACACCAATGACTTCGCCGCAAGTATCTTCCGCTTTGATCCGAAGACCGGCGCCTATGACTTTGCCGGCGAGTTGCCTCAGGGCCTCGCCGATACGCGCTACGTCCGGATTGGTGAAACAATCTATGTGACCGGAGGAGAATCGGGTGTCAAGATCCGCTCCGGCAATACGTGGGAAGGAGTGATTCCTTGAGCACACAAACGCTCTTTCAGGCCGCTGAACGCGAGGCGCGATTCCGCGCGCGGACCCAAGGCTCTCTCGAGCGCTATCAGCGCGCCGTACGATCCCTGGCGGGCGGCGTTTCCACCTCGCTGCGCCGCGGCGCGCGGCCCTATCCGCTGTACTTCTCACACGGCAGAGGCTGCGCGGCCATCGACGTGGATGACAACAGCTACATCGACTACGGGCTCGCCTGGGGACCGCTGATCCTCGGTCACTGCCACCCCGCGGTCGTCGAAGCCGCCTCGAAAGCGCTCGCCGCCGGAGCTACCTACGGCGCGCAGCACGATCTCGAGTTTGAAGTGGCCGAAATGATTCAGCGCATGGTTCCCTGCGCCGAACTCGTATGCTTCGCCAACAGCGGTACGGAAATCGTGCAGGTGGCCCTGCGCCTGGCCCGCGGCGTCACCGGACGCCCGCGCCACCTGAAGTTCGAAGGGCACTATCACGGCTGGGATGACAGCGTCCTCGTCAGCTACCGCTCCTCCATTCCGCAACTCGAAGCCGCCACGCCCGGCCCCGTCCCCACGGGTTTGGGCCAGCGCCCGCACAGCGACGCGGTGATCGCCCGGTGGAATCACCGCGAGAGTGTGGAAGCCGCCTTCGCGCGCTACGGCGGCGAGATTGCCGCCGTCATTTGCGAGCCTCTGCTGTGCAACAGCGGATGCATCGCGCCGGAGCCCGGATTCCTCGAATTCCTACGCGAAACGGCCACGAAGCATGGTGCTTTGCTCATCTTCGACGAGGTGATCACCGGCTTCCGGCTCGCCCCCGGAGGCGCGCAGCAGCACTACGGCGTCACTCCCGATCTCGCCACGTTCGCCAAAGCCGTGGGCGGCGGACTGCCGCTGAGCGTGCTCGCCGGCAGGCGCGAGTTCATGGATTGGATTGCCGATGGCCGCGTGGTGCATGCCGGGACGCTGAACGGCAACCCGGTGGCGCTGGGAGCAGCCAAGGCCGCGCTCAGCGTGCTCGCGGAAAATGACGGCGCGGTGTACGCCGGAATGTGGCGCCGCGGCCAAGCGCTGCGCGAAGGCATCGCCGCCGCGTTGCGTGGCGCGGGTCTCACGGTGCAGACCGCGGGCGGCGGCCCCGTGTTTCAGGTCAGTTTCCAACCCTCCCCCGCGCGCGAGTACCGCGACACGCTGGCCGCCGATAAAGCGATCTATTCCGACTTCGCGATGGCGCTTCTCGATGAGGGCGTGATGGTGCTGCCGGATGGCCGCTGGTACGTATCGGCGGTGCACGCCGATGCCGATGTCGAGCAGACGCTGGCAGCCGTGCGCGCGGCGGTGGGCTAACGGTCCCAACCTTCTGGCCAGCGATATTCCGCGGCGATGGCAGTCATCAACTGCCGGGCCAGTTCGTTTTGCCCGGCGCTGGTCATGATGACGGCTCCATCGCCGCTTTCCACCAGCATCCGCAACCCGCCGCCGCCGAAGTGAAACGACGGGCCCTCACCGCCGATTGGGATGCCGAGCCCCCAGCCGTCTTTCTGGCGGGTCAACATCTCATGTACCGTGGAACGCTCCAGCACCTTGTTCGAACGCCCGTAGTATGTCTCGCGTAATTCGATAGCCCACTGCGCCAGATCGCCGGGAGTGGTCCGCAGGCCGCCGGGCTGTTCCCACGCGCTGTGCCGCATGCCCGCGCGATGGAACACCATGCGCTCCATGATTTGCGGGAAGCTCCATCCGATACGGTCCATGAGGAGTTGTTGCACGATAGGGAAGCCGTCCGGAACGGAGCGGCTCAGCAGTTGACGCAATGTCACCTTCCGCCCAACGGGGGATTTCAACTTCCCGTTCACGTCTTCATCCAGCGTGAAGTTGCCGTGCTGGGCCATATGTAAGGCGGCCATCGCGGCCACGGTTTCACTGATTGGCCCAGCCTCGAACGCCGTCTCCGGCGTGGCTGTGCCGTAAGCCTTCGTCCAGGAGATCTTGCCCTCGCGGATGACCGCGACGCTCACCGCCGTCACGCGCAGTTCTTTCATGCGTCCGGCGAGATGCGCCCGCTGCTCGATGTGCTGGATGGCCTGCTCCGGGCCGGCGGCGAACCCGGCCGCGGCGAACGCTATATAGCGGAGGTAGAAACGCATGAGGAATACTCCTGATGCTTCTGATATTCTTCCATCGATGCGAAAAGTTCAATGAAGCGATTTCTATTGTGTGCCTCCGCCGCGGCGCTGCTGGGTGCGGCCACGAACCAATGGCTGCGGTTCCGCGGCGCGGCATCCACTGGCGTTGCCGAGGATGATCCGCGTCTGCCGGAGGAATGGTCAAGCACGAAGAATGTGGCGTGGAAGACGGAGATCCCGGGACGCGGCTGGTCATCGCCTGTGGTATCGGGCGATCGTGTGTTCGTCACCAGCGTGATCAGCGCGCAACCGAAGGAGAAGGCGCGCAAGGGCCTGTACTTCGGCGGAGAGCGCGGAATGCCTTCGGATGAACACCGCTGGATGGTCTACGCGCTCGACTTCGATACGGGCAAGGTGGTCTGGGAAAGAGAGGCGCACAAAGCGGTCCCTGAGTTTTCCAGGCACTTGAAGAACAGCTACGCTTCCGAGACTCCGGTGAGCGATGGAGAGAGGCTCTACGCCTATTTCGGCAACGTGGGCGTATTCGCCTTCGACCGCAACGGCGAACCCGCCTGGGAGCGCCGGTTTGAGCCGGTGAAGACACGCTACGGCTGGGGTAGCGCGGCATCCCCTGTCCTCTACGAAGGGCGGCTGTATGTCGTGAATGACAACGAGGACAAGTCCGTTCTGATGGCGCTGGACAGGAAGACCGGGAAGACCATCTGGCAGGTGGAGCGCGACGAGAAGAGCAACTGGGCCACACCCTACATCTGGCGCAACGCAAGGCGCACGGAAATCATCACGCCGGGAACCAACCGCATCCGTTCCTACGATCTCGACGGGAAACCGTTGTGGGAGTTGGGAGGGATGAGTTCCATCGCCATCCCGACGCCGTTCAGCAGCCATGGGCTGCTCTATGTCGCCAGCGGCTATGTAGGCGATGAGAAGCGGCCGGTGTTTGCCATCAAGCCCGGCGCCGGCGGCGACATCTCGCTCAAGAGCGGCGAGTCCTCGAATGAATTTATCTCGTGGTTCTATCCGCGGCTTGGGCCCTACAACCCGTCGCCGATTGTGGTGGGAGACATCTACTACACGCTATTCGACCGCGGCTTCTTTGCGGCCAATGATGCGAGGACGGGCAAGGAGATCTATCCGAAACGGCGCATCTCCGGGGAGGTGAGCGCCTACACCTCGTCGCCATGGGCATACAACGGGAAGATCTTTCTTCAGAGCGAGGACGGAGACACGTTCGTGATCCAGGCGGGGCCGGAATTCAAGATCCTGCGCAAGAACACCCTCGATGAAATGTGCATGGCGACTCCGGCGATCGCGCGCGGCAGCCTCTTCATCCGCACGGAGAGCAAGGTATACCGCATCGCGAAATAACCGCCGCTACAGTTCGAGTTTGCCCGCGTACAGCATGTCGTGAAGCTTGAACCTGAGCTTCACTTCCATGGGGCCGATCTTCGTATGGAACTCGACCTCTTTGTCTTCGAGTGTGATGGGGCTTGTCTTCGGGAAGAGGAAATAGATGATGATGCTCTTTTCCGTTTTGCCGATCTGGATATCTTCGGCGCGCAGAGGGTCCTTGCCCTTCACTTGAAGCGTGGTTGTGGTCTTGAGCCCTTGCTGCATTCGCGAGGGATCGAGCCGCGCCATCATGGATGGGAGATTGTCGAGAGCGATGAGGTAGTGGGTCTCCTCGCGGGCGAGCAGTTCTTTCGCCTGGGCGGAGGTGGCTGCTTCCGTGCCGAAACGCATCCTGACCAGGGCCTGCTTGATGGGCAGCGCGGTCTGCCAGCGGACGCGCGCCATCATTTGCGGAGGACCGCCGCCGCCTTCCATGCCGCCGCCCATTCCGCCGCCGCGCCCGCCACGGCCCCCACCCATCCCGCCGCCGCCCTCCGCGCCTTCTCCGCCGCCGAGGCCTCCGCCGGCGCTTCCCATTCCGCCGCCTGGACCGCCCATTCCACCGCCGCGGCCTCCGCGTCCGCCGCCCATTCCTCCGCCGCCCCGGCCGCCTTCCATGGTCATTGCCGCATCCTTCGCCCACGGGGAGTTGGTGAAGATTCTTGCCACTTCCTTATCGGTCCAATCGGTGTAAGGCTTCTTCTCCCAGAAGCCGGCGGCCAAGAGGGAGAGGGGCAGGAGCGCGAAGAACGCCTGTTTCTTCATAGATGTTGTTAATAGCATACTCAGGAGATGAGAGATCTGCGGGCAGCGACAGCCCAATTCGAAGCAAGAGACGGCGGCAAGGCGTACAACCTGTCCGCGATAGAAGACATGAGCCGCCGCGCGGCGGCGGAGGGAGCGGAACTGATCTGCTTCCACGAGTGCTCCATTTCGGGATACACGTTCCTCGAAACGCTGAGCCGCGCCGAACTGGAAGCGCTGGCCGAGGATGTACCGGACGGGCCGTCGGCGAAGCGATTGGTCGAGATCGCGGCCGCGGCGGGCGTAACGATCGCGGCGGGGCTTGTCGAGCGCGATGGCGGGCAACTCTACAACTGCCATGTTGTGGTGGACGGCGGCGGGCTTCTGGCAAAGCACCGCAAGATCCACGAGTTCATCAGCGAGCATATCTCGTGCGGGGACCGTTACACCGTTTTCGAGGCATGTGGCGCAAAGATCGGCGTGCTCACCTGCTATGACAACAACCTGCCGGAGAACGTGAGGCTGACAGCGATGATGGGCGCGGAGGTAATCCTCATGCCGCATGTGACGGGGTGCCTGCCCTCGCCGATGCCGGGGCGTGGGACGGTGGACCCGGCAGTGTGGCACGCGCGCGATCGCGATCCGGTGCGGTGCCGGCAGGAGTTCGACGGCCCGAAGGGCCGCGGGTGGATCATGCGGTGGCTGCCGGCGCGGGCGTGGGAAAACGGAGTGTACGCGATTTATTCGAATCCGATCGGAGTGGAGGGTGGAACCATCAAGCCGGGCGGGTCGATGATCCTCGATCCGTTCGGAGAGGTGATTGCCGAGTGCAGAGAGTTGGGCGACGAGGTGGTGGTGGCGGCGCTCGTACCGGAGAAACTGCAACTGGCGTCGGGAGCTTCCTACATCAAGGCGCGGCGGCCGGAGTTGTACGGGCAGATGGTGGAGCCGAATCCGCACCTGAGCGCGCACAAACGGCCGGAAGTGTATTGGAAGGCGATTCGCGGGGCGGGCTAGAATCGGGCCGCCAGCATCTCACGAATCTGTTGGCGAAGATGTTGCGCCTGGGGTTCCCGCATGTCGTATTTCTGAAGAATCGCCAGCGCTTCGAAGAGAAGCCGTTTGGCATCAGCTTTCGAGCCGGCCCGTGCGAGACAGCCGCCCAAGTAGTACAGCCCCGACACATAGGCAATGCGGATCCGGGCGTTCCCGGGTTCGGCGGCCCACAACGCCTTCCGGATGTTCACGGACTGTTGGAACAGATTCTGAGCCTGAGAGAGATTGCCGGTATCGCTTTCGATCGAGGCAAGCGTGCTCAGGGAAAAGGCGTAGTCAAGCCTGGCGCGCGCGTCCAGCGGATCACGCTCCACCATCATTCGATCCAGATCGGCGGCGCGCTTCGCATGAACGCGGGCTTGGCTGTAGTCCTTCAAGCTGATGGCTGCCGCCGCCAGGGATTTGCTGGTGACGGCCACGTCATGCATACGGGCCCGCTCCAAGGGGTGGGCGCGGAGCAGCTTCTCGAACAGGTCCAGCGCCTTTTGAAAGCAGGCTGCCTGATCCTCGAGCCGCTGCCGGGTTTGCGCGCGCATGAACCACACATTCGCCATGCCCTCCATGGAGCTTTCATCGTGAGGGAACTTCTCGAAGAGTTGGAGGACCAGCCGCTCCCGTTCGGCATTCCACCGCGCGGCCTCTTCCGGCCATCCCGCCAGGCGGGCGATGGCGGCCATGCGTGCGGTAACCACGGCCAGGCTTAACGATGCCGCTTTGTCCCGAGGCTGCTCGGCGAGAATCCCGTTGAGGATCCGCCGTGACTTTTCGAAACTCGCCATCGCTCCCTTGCGGTCTCCAAGACTCCAGTTCGCCCCTCCTTGAACATCGCCGAGCCGCGAGTAGGCGGCGGCCAGTTCACGCCGGAAGGATACATCCGAGGCTTGGCGGGACAGCGCTTCCAGGTGCTCCATGGCCCTCGCGATCATCTTGCGGCGAATCTCCGTGGCGCCGGCGAGGTTGGCCAGATCCTGCTGGAACTCGAATAAGATGCTGTTGGCGAGACGGCGGACCTGCTCGAAACGTTGTTCCGCTTTTTGCCGTTCGATGTTGGCGATGTGGTTCTGGTAGAGCGCCGCCGCCAAACCGGCAACGAGAAGAGTGACGGCACAGAGAACCGCGGCCGAGGCGCGGGCATTTCTCGTCACGAACTTGCGCAGCAGGTAGCCCTTGCTTTCCGCGTGCGCCGTGACAGGGCGGCCAGTAAGAAAGTTGCCGATGTCCCCGGCAAGGTCTCGAGCGGAGACATACCGGCCGGCCGGACTTTTTGCCATGGCCTTACGGACGATGAGTTCCAATTCGCCTTCGAGCGATGCGGCGGCTTCGGGCTTGGCCTTGCGCCGGAGGAGCGGAGGATCTTCTTCGCTGACGTAGCGGATGGCGTCCGCAAAGCTGTACGCCGTCAGATCATAAGGGCGGCCGCCGGCGAGGAGGCAGTACAAGACGACGCCCAGCGAGTAGATATCACTGCAGGTGGAGAGGTTTTCGCCGCGCAGTTGTTCCGGGCTGGCGAAGTTCGGAGTGAACCGGCGCAGGTCTTTGGTGACGCCGGCGGAAGCGGGAGAATCGAGGAGACGGGCGACGCCAAAATCGAGCAGCTTCGGCGCGCCCTCGCCGTCAATGAGGATGTTCGAGGGCTTCAGATCGCGGTGGATGACGAGGTGCTGGTGGGCAAATTGAACCGCCAGGCAGACCTCGCGGAACAATGCGAGGCGTTGATGAAGGTTCAGGTGATGGGTCTCGCAGTATTCGGTAATGGGTACGCCTTCCACCAGTTCCATCACGAGGTACGGCATGCCCGCCGCAGTGACTCCGGCATCGATCAGTTCCGTGATGTTCGGATGCCGGAGGGAGGCGAGAATGTTGCGCTCGGAGCGAAAGCGCCGAACCGCATCCTCGGAGAGCAGGATCTCGCCGTTTGCTTTGATGGCAACGGAACGTTCGAACTGGCCGTCGGCGCGCTCGGCGCGATAGACGACGCCCATTCCCCCAGTCCCGATTTGGCGGGTGATGCGATAAGGCCCCAGCATGTCGCCGGCGGAGAGGTGCCGCGGCGTGGCGGCGAGGGCAGTGTCCTCGAGGGAGCCGCCGCGCGAGTAGCTCGCAAGGAGCGAGTCTACTTCCGCCCGTAATGCCGGTTGGCCGGCGCAGCGGGAGGAAAGCAAGAATTCGCGCGCCGCCGGATTGTCCAGTTCGAGCGCCTCAGCGAGTATTTCACTGACCAGGTTCCAGGTTTGCGGATCCATGTTGCGAACCCTCTAATCTTCTTTGCAGCCAGCATCGGGCCACCGCCCAATCCCGTCTTGCGGTGGTGGCGGAAATCTGCATGAGTTCCGCCACCTCCTCGACGGAGAAGCCGGCGAAGTAACGCAGTTCCACGATGCGCGCGCGAAACGGATCGATAGAAGCAAACTGATCGAGGGCCTCGTCCACGGCAAGCCACTCTTCGAACTTTTCGGGCGTGGAAGCGAGAGCCTCGTCGAGTTCCATGTCCTCCTTGCCGCCGCCGCGCTTGATGGCCTTGCGGCGTTTGGCGTGGTCGATAAGGATGCGCCGCATGAGCTTCGCAGCCAGATGAAAGAATTGTCCGCGGCTCTGCATGTCGGGTTCGCGCTGGCCTGTCAGGCGAAGGAAGGCTTCATGCACGAGAGCGGTGGCCTGCAGGGTGCAATCGGGCCCTTCGTTGCGCAGGCGGCTGCGGGCCAACCTGCGGAGGTCATTGTAGACAAGGGGCATGAGCTGATCGAGAGCGGAGGCATCGCCAGCGGCCCATTGTTGAAGGATGGCCGTAATGTCGTTGTCCGTCATCCGAAGTTGTTGGTCTTCGGCTAACAGGATACAGGAAACAGCCAGGCGCGACCTTAGTGTCTTGTAGGTGAAGAGGGCTCGAAAAGATCGCTTTGACCGTCAAAATATCTCTTGCCTTCAGCAGGAGAGAACAAGGTAACGACTTCGCCTCGCCCATCTTCGGTTGGACGAATGACCATGAACATTCCTCTGGGCGCGCCGTCGGGTTGCCAGTAGATGAGGATTTCGCCATTGAGCCGGGTCTTTATGTGGCTGCCTGACTCATGCGCGGCAGCCCTGGCGGCGATCTCACGGGCCATTCGGACGTACTGCTCCACACTCAAGACGCCAGGCGTGTCGCCCAGGAAAGTGAATGTATGTTTGAACCAGTGCCAGACGTCGTTGTGCTGCCGGGTTAGTTGGGCGAAGGCGTCTGGTGAAGGGGCACTGTCACCGCGGCTGTCACGGCCTCCGGTGGCGAACCCGTCTACGTTCCGAAGAATGCCGGAGACATCCGGAATCCTGGAAGCGCGATTTACCGTTCTGTTACCGCGCGCGGCGCCTCCAGTTGAGGTATGGTGCGCGGACAGGAGGTTCAGGACAGCGGGCCGCAACTGACCGGGAGACAATGCGGTCATACGGTTCGGGGTCTCGTGGCCGATGTGTGGATTCGCTCGTTGGATTTGGGCCATCTGAGCGCCGTGGGGACCCCTCTGCGTGGAAGGAGGCGACTGGCCGGCAGGCCGGATGTTCAGAATTTCCGAGCCCTCCGTCCGGGATCGTTGAGAGGCAGGCGGAGACGGGGGCGCCTCAACACGTTCTCGCATGGTACGAGGCGCGGACCGCCTCCTCATCGCGTAGGCGCCTGCAACGTCTCGCACACCGCCAACGAT